>NZ_JBDYCV010000010.1:0-65772 GCF_040495915.1 Shigella sp. FJ200513
TTTATCGTCTTGCGACGTTAAGAATCCGTATCTTCGAGTGCCCACACAGATTGTCTGATAAATTGTTAAAGAGCAGTTGCGACGCAGCTTTCAGCTCACTGTCGCGAGGTGGCGTATATCACACTTTCCTATTTCAGAGTCAACCCTGAATTTCAGGATTTTTTCTCTTCAACCGAACCGGCTGTTTGTGTGAAGTGATTCACATCCGCCGTGTCGATGGAGGCGCATTATAGGGAGTCGGCTCAGGAAGACAAGCGGAAAAATGCATTTTTATTTCAACCGTTCATCTTTTAATCATTGCGCCGGTTTTTGCTGCTTTTTTATCGCTTGCGGCAGGTCTGCCAGGCTATTTAACACCCAATCTGCCGCGTTTTCTGCTTCAGGTGTAATAGGTTTACCCGTACGCACCAGCACTTTTGTTCCCACGTTCGCCGCAACCGCTGCCTGCATATCTTCTAATTTATCGCCCACCATATAAGAAGCGGCCATATCAATATGCAAATAATCGCGTGCTGACAAAAGCATCCCCGGATGTGGTTTGCGGCAATCGCAGACCTGGCGAAACTCTTCAACACTCCCCTGCGGATGATGCGGGCAATAATAGATACCATCCAGATCGACATCTCGGTCCGCCAGCGACCAGTCCATCCACTCGGTCAGCGTTTCAAACTGTGCTTCGGTAAATTTACCGCGAGCAATGCCAGACTGGTTGGTTACTACCACCAGCGCAAAGCCCATTTTTTTTAGCTCGCGCATGGCGTCAATAACACCGTCGATAAATTCAAAGTTGTCGATCTCATGGACATAGCCGTGATCGACATTAATGGTGCCATCACGGTCAAGAAAAATTGCGGGTACGCTCTTCGCCACCTTTTATAGCTCCTTAATAAGGCATGGGACGCTAGTATCGCATGTTTCGACCTGCAAGAAAGTGCTCTTCGCATAAACCTGATTGATTTAGACGTCTGGATGCCTTAACATCCATTTCATTGACGGCGTTGCCCGTTTCAGGCATTCGAGATGCTACGACTAACTTAATGACGATAATAAATAATCAATGATAAAACTTTCGAATATCACCAAAGTGTTCCACCAGGGCACCCGCACCATCCAGGCGTTGAACAACGTCAGCCTGCATGTGCCAGCTGGACAAATTTATGGCGTTATCGGTGCCTCAGGCGCGGGTAAGAGTACGCTTATACGTTGTGTAAACTTGCTGGAGCGCCCAACCGAGGGTAGCGTGCTGGTCGATGGCCAGGAATTGACCACGCTGTCAGAATCCGAGTTGACCAAAGCTCGCCGCCAGATTGGTATGATTTTCCAGCATTTTAACCTGCTCTCTTCGCGTACTGTTTTTGGCAACGTGGCTCTGCCGCTGGAGCTGGACAACACACCGAAAGACGAGATCAAACGTCGCGTGACGGAATTGCTGTCATTGGTTGGTCTTGGCGATAAGCATGATAGCTACCCGTCGAATCTTTCCGGTGGGCAGAAACAACGTGTGGCGATTGCCCGTGCATTAGCCAGCAATCCCAAAGTATTGCTGTGTGATGAAGCCACCAGCGCGCTGGACCCGGCAACGACACGTTCTATTCTCGAACTGCTGAAAGACATTAACCGCCGTCTGGGTTTGACGATTCTGTTGATCACCCACGAAATGGACGTTGTGAAGCGTATTTGTGATTGCGTGGCGGTCATCAGCAATGGCGAACTGATCGAGCAGGACACGGTAAGTGAAGTGTTCTCGCATCCGAAAACGCCGCTGGCGCAGAAGTTTATTCAGTCGACCCTGCATCTGGATATCCCGGAAGATTACCAGGAACGTCTGCAAACGGAGCCATTTACTGACTGCGTGCCGATGCTGCGTCTGGAGTTTACCGGTCAATCGGTCGATGCCCCACTGCTTTCTGAAACCGCGCGTCGTTTCAACGTCAACAACAACATTATTAGCGCGCAGATGGACTACGCCGGTGGCGTTAAATTCGGCATCATGCTGACTGAAATGCACGGCACACAACAAGATACGCAAGCCGCCATTGCCTGGCTGCAGGAACACCATGTAAAAGTAGAGGTACTGGGTTATGTCTGAGCCGATGATGTGGCTGCTGGTTCGTGGCGTATGGGAAACGCTGGCAATGACCTTCGTATCCGGATTTTTTGGGTTTGTGATTGGTCTGCCGGTTGGCGTTCTGCTTTATGTCACGCGTCCGGGGCAAATTATTGCTAACGCGAAGCTGTATCGTACCGTTTCTGCGATTGTGAACATTTTCCGTTCCATCCCGTTCATTATCTTGCTGGTATGGATGATTCCGTTTACCCGCGTTATTGTCGGTACATCGATTGGTTTGCAGGCAGCAATTGTTCCGTTAACCGTTGGTGCAGCACCGTTTATTGCCCGTATGGTCGAGAACGCTCTGCTGGAGATCCCAACCGGGTTAATTGAAGCTTCCCGCGCAATGGGTGCCACGCCAATGCAGATCGTCTGTAAAGTGCTGTTACCGGAAGCGTTGCCGGGTCTGGTGAATGCGGCAACTATCACCCTGATTACCCTGGTCGGTTATTCCGCGATGGGTGGTGCAGTCGGTGCCGGTGGTTTAGGTCAGATTGGCTATCAGTATGGCTACATCGGCTACAACGCGACGGTGATGAATACGGTACTGGTATTGCTGGTCATTCTGGTTTATTTAATTCAGTTTGCAGGCGACCGCATCGTCCGGGCTGTCACTCGCAAGTAACGTTCAACACAACATAAATAATTGAAGAAGGAATAAGGTATGGCGTTCAAATTCAAAACCTTTGCGGCAGTGGGAGCCCTGATTGGATCACTGGCACTGGTAGGCTGCGGTCAGGATGAAAAAGATCCAAACCACATTAAAGTCGGCGTGATTGTTGGTGCCGAACAGCAGGTAGCAGAAGTCGCGCAGAAAGTTGCGAAAGACAAATATGGCCTGGACGTTGAGCTGGTAACCTTCAACGACTATGTTCTGCCAAACGAAGCATTGAGCAAAGGCGATATCGACGCCAACGCCTTCCAGCATAAACCGTACCTTGATCAGCAACTGAAAGATCGTGGCTACAAACTGGTCGCAGTAGGCAACACTTTTGTTTATCCGATTGCTGGTTACTCCAAGAAAATCAAATCACTGGATGAACTGCAGGATGGTTCGCAGGTTGCCGTGCCAAACGATCCAACTAATCTTGGTCGTTCACTGCTGCTGCTGCAAAAAGTGGGCTTGATCAAACTGAAAGATGGCGTTGGCCTGCTGCCGACCGTTCTTGATGTTGTTGAGAACCCAAAAAATCTGAAAATTGTTGAACTGGAAGCACCGCAACTGCCGCGTTCTCTGGACGACGCGCAAATCGCTCTGGCAGTTATCAATACCACCTATGCCAGCCAGATTGGCCTGACTCCGGCGAAAGACGGTATCTTTGTCGAAGATAAAGACTCCCCATACGTAAACCTGATCGTAACGCGTGAAGATAACAAAGACGCCGAGAACGTGAAGAAATTCGTCCAGGCTTATCAGTCTGATGAAGTTTACGAAGCAGCAAACAAAGTGTTTAACGGCGGCGCTGTTAAAGGCTGGTAATTTTTAGGCTGTTTCCACAATTTGTAATATCATTCAGGACGGGCGCTTGCCCGTCTTGTCATTTTTACAAGCTCCTGATTCAATATTGACGTTTTGATCATACATTGAGGAAATACTATGCGTGCTTTACCGATCTGTTTAGTAGCACTCATGCTAAGCGGCTGTTCCATGTTAAGCAGATCCCCTGTCGAACCCGTTCAAAGCACTGCACCCCAGCCGAAAGCGGAGCCTGCAAAACCGAAAGCGCCGCGCGCCACGCCGGTCCGAATTTATACCAATGCAGAAGAATTAGTCGGCAAACCGTTCCGCGATCTCGGTGAAGTCAGTGGCGACTCTTGCCAGGCCTCTAATCAGGACTCTCCGCCGAGCATTCCAACCGCACGTAAGCAGATGCAAATCAATGCCTCTAAAATGAAAGCCAATGCTGTATTACTGCATAGCTGCGAAGTCACCAGCGGTACGCCGGGCTGCTATCGTCAGGCTGTATGTATCGGCTCTGCGCTTAACATTACGGCGAAATGAGCAGTTTCCAGTTCGAGCAAATAGGCGTTATTCGCTCGCCCTATAAAGAAAAATTCGCCGTTCCGCGCCAGCCAGGTCTGGTAAAAAGCGCCAACGGCGAACTGCATCTCATAGCTTCCTACAACCAGGCCGACGCCGTTCGCGGCCTGGAAGCATTCAGCCATTTATGGATCCTTTTCGTCTTTCATCAAACGATGGAAGGCGGCTGGCGTCCGACTGTGCGTCCACCGCGCCTCGGCGGTAACGCCAGAATGGGGGTTTTCGCAACACGCTCTACTTTCCGCCCTAACCCAATTGGCATGTCGCTGGTAGAGCTGAAAGAGGTTGTTTGCCATAAAGGCAGCGTGATTCTGAAGCTCGGCAGTCTGGATCTGGTCGATGGTACGCCGGTAGTGGATATCAAACCGTATCTCCCCTTTGCCGAATCGCTTCCCGATGCCAGTGCCAGCTATGCGCAAAGTGCGCCAGCTGCAGAGATGGCGGTGAGTTTTACCGCAGAGGTCGAAAAGCAGCTTTTGACGCTGGAGAAGCGTTATCCGCAGTTAACGCTGTTTATCCGCGAAGTACTGGCGCAGGACCCGCGCCCGGCCTATCGTAAAGGTGAGGAAACGGGCAAAACCTATGCCGTCTGGCTACATGATTTTAACGTTCGCTGGCGCGTCACCGACGCAGGTTTTGAAGTCTTTGCGCTGGAACCGCGTTAAATTCACGCCCTTCTCTTTTGACATTTCTTTTGCACTGGTAAACTAAATCACTTTTTTTGTCCCAGGCTCGCCTTGAGCCTGTTCTACCTTCCAACTGGAACCGTAACAACATGCGTACTAGCCAATACCTGCTCTCCACTCTCAAGGAGACACCTGCCGACGCCGAGGTGATCAGCCATCAGCTGATGCTGCGCGCCGGGATGATCCGCAAGCTGGCCTCCGGGTTATATACCTGGCTGCCGACCGGCGTGCGCGTTCTGAAAAAAGTCGAAAACATCGTGCGTGAAGAGATGAACAACGCCGGTGCGATCGAGGTGTCGATGCCGGTGGTTCAGCCAGCCGATTTGTGGCAAGAGAGTGGTCGTTGGGAACAGTACGGTCCGGAACTGCTGCGTTTTGTTGACCGTGGCGAGCGTCCGTTCGTACTCGGCCCAACTCATGAAGAAGTTATCACTGACCTGATTCGTAACGAGCTTAGCTCTTACAAACAGCTGCCGCTGAACTTCTATCAGATCCAGACCAAGTTCCGCGACGAAGTGCGTCCGCGTTTCGGCGTCATGCGTTCCCGCGAATTCCTGATGAAAGATGCTTACTCTTTCCATACTTCTCAGGAATCCCTGCAGGAAACCTACGATGCAATGTATGCGGCCTACAGCAAAATCTTCAGCCGCATGGGGCTGGATTTCCGCGCCGTACAGGCCGACACCGGTTCTATCGGCGGCAGCGCCTCTCACGAATTCCAGGTGCTGGCGCAGAGCGGTGAAGACGATGTGGTCTTCTCCGACACCTCTGACTATGCAGCGAACATTGAACTGGCAGAAGCTATCGCGCCGAAAGAACCGCGCGCTGCTGCTACCCAGGAAATGACGCTGGTTGATACGCCGAACGCGAAAACCATCGCGGAACTGGTTGAACAGTTCAATCTGCCGATTGAGAAAACGGTTAAGACTCTGCTGGTTAAAGCGGTTGAAGGCAGTAGCTTCCCGCTGGTTGCGCTGCTGGTGCGCGGTGATCACGAGCTGAACGAAGTTAAAGCAGAAAAACTGCCGCAGGTTGCAAGCCCGCTGACTTTCGCGACCGAAGAAGAAATTCGTGCTGTGGTTAAAGCCGGTCCGGGTTCACTGGGTCCGGTAAACATGCCGATTCCGGTGGTGATTGACCGTACCGTTGCGGCGATGAGTGATTTCGCTGCTGGTGCTAACATCGATGGTAAACACTACTTCGGTATCAACTGGGATCGCGATGTCGCTACCCCGGAAGTTGCAGATATCCGTAACGTGGTGGCTGGCGATCCAAGCCCGGATGGCCAGGGTACGCTGCTGATCAAACGTGGTATCGAAGTTGGTCACATCTTCCAGCTGGGTACCAAGTACTCCGAAGCACTGAAAGCCTCCGTACAGGGTGAAGATGGCCGTAACCAAATCCTGACGATGGGTTGCTACGGTATCGGGGTAACGCGTGTGGTAGCTGCGGCGATTGAGCAGAACTACGACGAACGCGGCATCGTATGGCCTGACGCTATCGCGCCGTTCCAGGTGGCGATTCTGCCGATGAACATGCACAAATCCTTCCGCGTACAAGAGCTTGCTGAGAAACTGTACAGCGAACTGCGTGCACAAGGTATCGAAGTGCTGCTGGATGACCGCAA
This sequence comes from Shigella sp. FJ200513, assembly GCF_040495915.1. Classification (NCBI taxonomy): domain Bacteria; kingdom Pseudomonadati; phylum Pseudomonadota; class Gammaproteobacteria; order Enterobacterales; family Enterobacteriaceae; genus Shigella; species Shigella sp. FJ200513. The sequence goes on from NZ_JBDYCV010000010.1 coordinate 6,465, forward strand.
AGAGCGTCCGGGCGTGATGTTTGCTGATATGGAACTGATCGGTATTCCGCACACTATTGTGCTGGGCGACCGTAACCTCGACAACGACGATATCGAATATAAATATCGTCGCAACGGCGAGAAACAGTTAATTAAGACTGGTGACATCGTCGAATATCTGGTGAAACAGATTAAAGGCTGATGCCAGAAAGGGTCCTGAATTTCAGGGCCCTTTTTTACATGGATTGTATAAAATGGATAAACCAAAGGCGTACTGCCGCCTGCTTCTCCCCAGCTTTCTTTTACTTTCGGCTTGTACCGTTGATATCAGCCAGCCAGACCCATCAGCCACAGCAGTAGATGCCGAGGCAAAAACATGGGCTGTCAAATTCCAGCATCAAAGCTCTTTCACCGAACAATCAATAAAAGAAATAACGGCACCTGATCTCAAACCCGGCGATTTGCTGTTCTCCTCAAGCCTTGGGGTAACCTCATTTGGAATCCGCGTCTTCAGCACTTCCTCTGTGAGTCACGTTGCAATCTTTCTGGGTGATAATAACGTTGCAGAAGCGACAGGCGCTGGCGTCCAGATTGTTTCCCTTAAAAAAGCGATGAAGCATAGTGATAAGCTTTTCGTCTTACGAGTCCCGGATCTTACCCCGCAACAAGCCACAGATATCACCGCGTTTGCCAATAAAATCAAAGATAGCGGTTATAACTATCGCGGCATTGTCGAATTTATTCCCTTTATGGTGACTCGCCAGATGTGCTCACTGAATCCGTTCTCCGAGGATTTTCGCCAACAGTGCGTCAGCGACCTGGCGAAAGCGCAGTTAAGCAGTGTGTGCGAAGGAGACAAAAAGTCGTGGTTTTGTTCGGAATTTGTCACTGATGCATTTGCCAAATCCGGGCATCCACTTACACTGGCGCAATCGGGCTGGATTAGCCCTGCCGATCTGATGCATATGCGTATTGGTGATGTCTCTGCGTTTAAGCCAGAAACGCAGTTACAGTATGTTGGGCACCTGAAGCCTGGGATTTATATCAAGGCGGGTCGCTTTGTTGGGCTGACTCAGTGATAAAGCCAGCCTCGTGCACAAAATGCCGGATGCGGCGTAAACGCCTTATCCGGCCTACAAAATCGTGCTAATTCAAAATGTTGCATTATATGCTGTAGGCCTGATAAGCGCAGCGCATCAGGCAATTTTGCGTTTGTTTCTGCCTTAAGCAGGTTTACTGCCCCAAACTACTGCAATCCTTATTCGGGTAAAATTTACCCGCCGTATCGGGCGCTAATACTTTGGTTGGCGCACCAGTATCCGGATTAGCCTCAAGCGTAAAGTGACCTTCTACTGACAGTAACACCGGTTTTTCACTGTGACCGCGCGCAGCCAGGTAGCTACGCTCCAGCTCTGCGTTATTCGCTACCATGAAACGTTTTCCGGTCGCGCAATCAGTGAAGGTCGCCGCATCAGCCATATAAAAATACATGCCTCGCAGGGTCATCGGCGTCATAGGTAAACTGGATTGTGCCGGTTCCAGCGTATAGTTGAACTGCGATTCAATTGGATTGCCTTCACGATCGAGCATCTCCAGCGCATCGCCTTTCGCCCGATAATATGACTTTTCACCTTTGCTGTCGGTTAATACCAGCTTGTCAGCGGTTCGCGCCCATGTACCGTAGGAAGCGAAGGAGGAAGGTTCTTCACGAGCACCGAGATAACGCTCATTCATCACCCATGTTCCGTCTTTTTCGAGGAACAGAGAGATTTCGATTCCTTCGCAATCGGCACACGGTAGCACGCCGCGCCAACTTTGCGGCATCGGTTTCAGTTCGGCAGCCTGCGCCGGAGAAAGCGTATCGACTTCGGCCCGATTATTACATCCCATCAGAGTAAAGAGGCTGATTACAGCCATCGCTGTCACTATCGCTTTTTTCACCATCCATTCCTTCTTTTTATTCCCGACCGCTGCGTACTTTGCCGCGCATCGCCTTCACGCTTGATTTTTGTGCTTTCGATGCCAGCCTGCGCTCTTTCGATGCACGGGTGGGCCGCGTGGGTCGTCGGGCTTTTTGTTCTTTTGTTAAATCTTTAATCACTGCCACCAGCCGGGCCAGAGCGGCTTCGCGGTTCAGTTCCTGACTGCGGTATTCCTGTGCCTTAATGACAATCACGCCATCACTGCTGATCAAATGATGGCTGGCGGCGAGCAGACGCTCTTTGTAATACTCTGGCAGGCTGGACGCCCGAATGTCAAAACGCAGATGAATAGCCGTTGAGGTCTTATTAACATGCTGCCCGCCAGCGCCCTGCGCACGAATGGCGGTGATCTCAAGCTCACCATCGGGAATAGCAACATGTCGGGAAATCACAATCATGAAGGTTGTTGCCAGGCGGTTAAGTTAACTTCCAGATTATTCTTATCATCCGATAACCAGATAACACCATCCTGAATCGTTGCCTGCAGCGTCATGGTACGATCGGCAAAGGCGCTTACTTTCGCCAGTTGTTCATCGTCCAGATACCAGACGGAAAGATTGGCAAACTGCACACATTTGCTCTGATTTTGCTGCCACCAGATTTGCGCCGCCCGACTATTATAGGTAAACAGCGCCACTTCTGCGGCCTGGGTGCAGGCTTTCTTAATTCGTCGCTCATCCGGCAGCCCCAGCTCAATCCACAAATCAATGCCCAGGTGATCGTTACGCAGCCACGCTTCCGGCTCATCATCGGCACACAAACCACGGGTAAATTGCAGACGTTCATCAGCATATTTCAGCCACGCCAGCAAGCGCAGCATCATACGCTCCTGGGTTTCTGAAGGGTGGCGCGCCAGCGTCAGAGAGGCATCGAGAAACTGGTTGCGGTCGAGATCGGCCACATTAACCGTCGCTTTATAAATTGTCGCTTTAAGCGCCATAAGAAAACTCCTTTCGAATCAGGAGGCCATTGTAACGGAATACGTGCAGTTGCGGCGCTGATATTGCAGAAATGAGTGTGGTATAGTCACCTTGCGAAACAGAGTTTATCTTCGTAGGCTTAGACTTGCATCCACGGTTAAGTCAGAGTGCTGACAGGAGGGCATGTGGAAAAATATTGTGAGTTAATACGCAAGCGGTACGCGGAAATCGCCAGCGGAGACTTAGGATACGTTCCGGACGCGCTGGGCTGCGTTTTGAAAGTGCTGAATGAAATGGCTGCCGACGACGCCCTTTCTGAGGCTGTCAGGGAAAAAGCAGCATACGCTGCGGCAAACTTACTGGTGAGCGATTATGTCAATGAATGATACGTATCAACCAATTAATTGTGATGATTACGATAATCTTGAGCTCGCCTGCCAGCATCATTTAATGCTGACACTTGAGCTGAAAGATGGCGAAAAATTGCAGGCAAAAGCCAGTGATTTAGTCTCCCGCAAAAATGTGGAGTATCTGGTCGTCGAGGCCGCTGGCGAAACCCGCGAGCTGCGTCTGGATAAAATTACCAGCTTTAGCCACCCTGAAATCGGTACGGTGGTGGTAAGCGAATCCTGATTGACTTTCGCCGGATGCGACGTTTGATGCGTCTTATCCGGCTTTCACTTAACTAAGCGTTTTCTGCCAGACAAAACTTACGCCATTCTCACCTTCAGCCACACCTTCTTGCGTCACAAATACCCCTGCCGCCGCAATCAGCGTTTCTCCATAAAACAGCAGTGGCGTGGTGTCACGTAGCCACGGCGGCACGCCTAACTCTTGCCAGATTTTCTTCAGCTTACGTCCGCCGTTGCGCCCGACAATATGCAGCAATCCTGGCGCTTTGAAACGCACGCTGACCGCTTCGTCTGCACGCGGAGGGCGAATATCGCCTCCCGCAGTAAGCTGTACGGTTCCCAGCCCCGCCGGTAATTCCAGCGGTTGTAGCCACGTCTGCCACAGCACAATGGTTTCGCTTTGCCCGGTGACGGATTTAATCCACCACAGTTGCGACTGATAGCGGCGGATTTCAAAGGCGCCCAAACGTAAACAGGGGGAAGCATCTTCCCGCGCCAGCGCCACTTCCTGCCAGATGCGCACCAGCGCGTCGCGGGAAGGCATCGGTGCATTCTGCCCTGCCAGCCAGCGGCGAATAATCGCCGCGCGACGGGCATCACTCATCGCCAGCATTGGCGCAATCTGCAGCGTCCCCTGCGACGTTTGGCAGTGTGCTAAATCATCCGCCAGCAGTTCATCCAACAGACTCTCTTGTTCAGCACAAAGTGTGGCGCTGCGGGCCGTTGCTTCCGCAAAATGCGGCCAACGCTGCTGCAATAACGGCACTACGCGCAGGCGCAGAAAGTTACGATCGTATGAGTCGTCCTGATTACTTTCGTCTTCAATCCAGCGTAAACCATGCGCCAATGCCCACTGCTCCAGTTCCCCCCGCGTGCGGGCAAGCAACGGGCGGATAAGCCGTGTTCCAGCAAACTCCGAAACTTCCGCCATAGCCGAAAGCCCGGCAGGGCCGCTACCGCGTTTTAGCGCCAGCAGAAAGGTTTCACATTGATCGTCGAGATGTTGCGCGGTGACCAGCACTTCGCCGGGCAATAGGGTACGGGCAAATGCCTGATAACGTGCCTGCCGCGCCTGGGCCTCAATCCCCAGCCCCTCTTGCGCAAGTTGTACGCGTTCGACCACCAGCGGCACCTGCCACTGTTGGCAGACGTTTTCGCAATGCGTAACCCAGGCATCGGCATTGGCACTTAAACCGTGATGCACATGAATAGCGCGCAGAGTGACGCCCGGATTTTCCGTCCGCCACTGCACCAACTGATGCAGCAGAACGGTGGAGTCAAGCCCGCCGCTAAAGGCCACCAGAATCTGGCGTGAGGTGAGAAGTTGTCTATTGAGCGTGAGTGTCATGATGGTGCGATTTTACAGTAGCAATGCCCGGCACGTTACCGGGCAAATGCGGCGATGACAAGCCTTACTGCTCATACAGTTCCAACGGCAGCCCGTCCGGATCGTTAAAGAAGGTGAAGCGTTTTTGCGTGTATGGATCGACACGGATGGCTTCACACTTCACGTTATGGCTTTCAAGGTGCGCCACTGCCGCATCGATGTCATCAACGCTAAAAGCCAGATGACGCAGGCCGCAAGCTTCCGGTCGGCTGGGGCGCTCCGGCGGGAACGGAAAAGAGAAAAGCTCAATCACATATTGCCCATTAAGCGCCAAATCCCCTTTCCACGAGTCGCGCGCTTCGCGATAGACTTCGCTTTGCAGCGTGAAACCAAGAATATCGCAGTAGAAAGCTTTGCTCACCGCATAATCCGTCGCAATAATCGCAATATGGTGAACCTGTTTTAAACCCAGCATAACGTCTCCTTTATTTGTTAACAGCACGTTACTCGCCCGGAAGCCGCTCTGGCAAGTTATCCCGCCATTTTTAGGACTCGTACGCGGTAAACGCCGTCTTCGTCCTGTTTCGCGCCGTGAATATCCGTTTCAAAACCGGGGTAATGTTGCCCTACGGAACAAAGCATCAGTAGAAAATCGAGTACCGTGCGGCTCTCTTTGGTCAGCATTTCTCCTGGCATCAACAGCGGTACGCCCGGTGGATAAGGCAGGATCATATTTGCCGATACTCTACCGACCAGTTGTTCCAGCGCAATGGTTTCTACTTCACCTTTAATCTGTCTCTGCCATGCCTGATGTGGCGTCATGATCATTTCCGGCAAAGTATCGAATGCCCGCAACATCAAACCGGAAAGATCGTGTTTACGAATCAGCTTATGGATCCCTTGCGCCAGATCCTGAATACGCATATTGCGGTAGAAATCGGGATCTTCAGCATAGAGATCGGGCAGCATATTTTTGATCCGCAGGTTGAGATCGTAAGAGCGCTTAAATTCCGTCAACCCACGCAATAATCCCATTGCTTTGGTTTTATCGATGCCAATACTAAAGAGAAACAGCAGGTTATAAGGGCCGGTTTTCTCTACTACGATCCCACGTTCGTCGAGGAATTTTGCTACCAGCGCCGCCGGGATCCCCTCCTCACTCATATTGCCCTGTTCGTCCATCCCCGGTGTCAAAATAGTGACTTTAACCGGATCGAGAAACATATGATCGGCATCCGCATCGTTAAAGCCGTGCCATTGTTCGCCAGGCGCAACGGGCCTGCATTCGGCTTCATCCACCTGCGGCGGTTGCCAGATATCGAAAAACCAACCGTCAGACTCTTCCCGCAGCCGCTGGACCTCTTTGCGAAAATGCAGCGCCCGCTCCACCGAACGGTTAATCAGCCGTTTGCCCGGATTACCACGCAGCATCGCCGCCGCCGTCTTAACCGAAGCAACAATGGGATAACTGGGCGAGGTGGTGGTATGCATCATAAAGGCTTCGTTAAACGCCTCTTCGTCATACTCGCCTTTAATGTGGATCAGTGAAGCCTGCGATAACGCCGCCAGCATTTTGTGGGTCGATTGCGTTTCGAAGAAAACTTTTCCCGCAACACGCTCGCCGCTCATACCACTTTTACCCTGGTAGATTGGATGAAAATGAGTATACGGCACCCAGGCGGAATCGAAGTGGATCGACGGGACATCCAGCGTCTGTTTGATCCAGTCGGTGTTGTAGAGCAAACCATCATAGGTGGAGTTGGTGATCACCGCATGAACCGGCCATTGTGCTTGCGTAGTGGCAGCGACTTTCTCTTCGATGCTGTCGCGAGTAAATTCACGGCGCGGGATCCCCCCCAGAATCCCCAACGCATTACGCGTCGGTTTCAGCCAGACTGGCACTACATCGTTCATCATCAACAGATGCGCCAGTGATTTATGGCAGTTGCGGTCGATCAACAGCGTACTGCCGGATGGCGCGGCGTACATACCCACAATTTTGTTCGACGTCGATATTCCGTTGGTAACGATATAACTCTGTTCCGCGCCAAAAGTCCGCGCGATGTACTCTTCCGCTTCCAGGTGTGGCCCGGTGTGGTCAAGCAACGAACCAAGCTCGGTGACCGAAATAGAGACATCAGCCTTAAGGGTATTCCCGCCGAAAAAATCATAAAACAGACAGCCAACCGGGCTTTTTTGATATGCGGTGCCGCCCATATGCCCCGGCGTACAAAAGGTGTACTTCCGCTCTTTGACGTAGGTAAACAAGGCTTTCGTGAACGGCGGCGTAATGTTATCAAGATATTCGTTGGTGTACTGACGCATACGAATGGCGATATCTTCCGCCTGCCCCAGCGCATATTCAAAAAACCAGAGCGCCATCCGCATATCCTGCACGCTGACATCCATCGTCGAGTGGGTGTTGATGAAGGCATAAAGCGGGAGATATTCATTAAGTTGATTGATATCGCTGCATAAATCGAGACTGTACTCATCCCAGTCAAAAATCACGCCGCAAATTCGAGGGTTATGTTCGATAAATTTCAGCAAATCAACGCTGTTTTGTGGCCAGATAATCTGAAAGCCTTGCGCCACCAGCGCCGACTCCAGTTCTTTGATGGGCTCATCTTTATAAAAGACGCCATGCGGTCCCATAATGGCAATGATGTTCATGTGTTCCTCCTGGAAAATCCTTCCTTAATCATAGCCTGCTCAAACCGTGGCGATAAAAAAGGGCCACCGAAGTGACCCTTTTTCAGAACTTTTGCGAATTACGCGTAACCGTAGCTCATCAGGCGCTGATAACGACGATTTTTTAAATCTTCAGTGCTTAACACATCGAGATCGGCCAGATCCGCCAGCAGTTGCGCTTTCAACGATGCCGCCATCGCTTCCGGGTTACGGTGAGCGCCGCCCAGCGGTTCCGGGATGATGGAGTCGATCAGTTTCAGCTCTTTCAGACGCGGAGCGATGATACCCATCGCTTCAGCCGCCAGCGGCGCTTTGTCGGCGCTCTTCCACAGAATGGACGCACAACCTTCCGGCGAGATAACGGAATAGGTGCTGTATTGCAGCATATTCACTTTATCGCCCACGCCAATCGCCAGCGCACCGCCAGAACCACCTTCACCGATAACCGTACAAACTACCGGTACGCCAAGGCGAGACATTTCACGCAGGTTGCGTGCAATGGCTTCAGACTGACCACGCTCTTCTGCGCCCACGCCAGGATAAGCCCCCGGGGTGTCGATAAAGGTGATGATAGGCATCTTAAAGCGTTCAGCCATTTGCATCAGACGCAGTGCTTTGCGGTAACCTTCTGGCGCTGGCATACCAAAGTTACGGCGAATTTTTTCTTTGGTTTCACGACCTTTTTGATGACCAATGATCATCACCGGACGACCATCGAGACGGGCGATACCACCGACGATAGCTTTATCGTCTGCATACGCACGGTCGCCAGCCAGTTCGTCAAATTCATCAAATGCCAGGCGAACGTAATCCAGGGTATAAGGACGCTGCGGATGGCGTGCCAGTTGCGCAATCTGCCATGCACCGAGATCGGCGAAGATTTTACGCGTCAGTTCTACGCTTTTTTCACGCAGACGATGCACTTCTTCATCGATGTTAATATCCAGTTTCTCATCCTGACGGCTAACCGCAGTCAGAGAATCGATTTTCGCTTCCAGCTCTGCAATCGGCTGTTCAAAATCAAGGAAATTCAGACTCATAGTATTCCTGTATTAGTCAAACTCCAGTTCCACCTGCTCCGAACCAATGAGGCCACGGAGATCGTTTAATAAACGATCGCTCGGAGAGACACGCCACGTCGCGCCAAAACGCAACCGCGCGCGTGCATCCGCCCTCTGATAGTAGAGATGTACTGGAATTGTCCCAGAGCGGTGGGGTTCCAGAGACTGACGGAGTCGGTTTAAAAGCTGGTCATCAATTTGCCTGTCCGTCAGCGAGATAGCAAGCCCGCGAGCATATTTTTCCCGGGCTTCGTCAATATCCATCACTTCGCGAGCGGTCATTTTAAGCCCACCGCTGAAGTCATCAAAGCTGACCTGTCCGCTGACGATAAGTATGCGGTCTTTTTCCAGCAATTGCTGGTATTTATCCAGGGCGTCAGTAAACAACATCACTTCCAGCCGCCCGGAACGGTCATCCAGCGTGCAGATACCGATACGATTGCCGCGCTTGGTGACCATAACCCGCGCGGCAACAACGAGCCCCGCAGCCGTGATGACTTTACCACGTTCTGTCGGGTGCATGTCTTTCAGCCTTACGCCTCCGACATAACGCTCAATCTCTTTTAAATACTGGTTGATAGGGTGTCCGGTCAGGTACAGGCCTAACGTTTCACGTTCCCCATCTAATACCACCTGCTCCGGCCACGGTTGGCAGCTGGCGTAGGATTGTTCAATTTGTTCCGGCTCTTCGGCCAGCACGCCGAACATATCGGCCTGACCGATAGCTTCCGCTTTCGCGTGTTGATCTGCCGCTTTTAACGCATCACCCAGCGAGTTCATCAGCGCCGCGCGGTGTGGCCCAAGACGGTCAAACGCCCCGGACATGATCAGTTTTTCCAGCACCCGCCGGTTTAACTTTTTGGTGTCGGTACGGGCGCAGAGATCAAACAGTTCGCGGAAGTAGCCGCCTTTATTACGGGCTTCGATGATGGCCTCAATCGGACCTTCACCTACCCCTTTGATGGCGCCAATACCATACACGATTTCGCCATCGTCGTTGACGTGGAAATGGTAAAGACCGGAGTTTATATCTGGTGGCAGGATTTTCAGCCCCATCCGCCAGCACTCATCCACCAGGCCCACCACCTTCTCGGTGTTGTCCATATCGGCGGTCATTACCGCCGCCATAAACTCCGCCGGATAGTGCGCTTTCAGCCATAACGTTTGATATGACACCAAAGCATAGGCCGCAGAGTGCGATTTGTTAAATCCGTAACCCGCGAATTTCTCCACCAGGTCGAAGATTTTCATCGCCAGTTCGGCGTTGATTCCGTTCTTTTCTGCACCTTCAGCAAATACAGAACGCTGCTTAGCCATCTCTTCCGGCTTTTTCTTACCCATCGCACGGCGCAGCATATCCGCGCCACCGAGGGTATAACCAGAAAGCACCTGGGCAATCTGCATGACCTGTTCCTGATACAAGATAATGCCGTAGGTTGGCTCCAGTACCGATTTCAGGCTTTCATGCTGCCACTGCACGTCCGGATAGGAGATCTCTTCACGACCATGTTTACGGTCGATAAAGTTATCCACCATCCCTGACTGCAACGGACCAGGGCGGAACAGTGCCACCAGTGCGATCATATCTTCGAAGCAGTCAGGTTGCAGACGCTTGATCAGGTCCTTCATGCCGCGCGATTCAAGCTGGAATACCGCCGTGGTTTCCGAGCGTTGCAGCATGTCGAAGCTTTTCTTGTCATCCAGCGGGATCGCGGCGATATCCAGCGGTGGCTCGCCATTCTTCGCCCGCCGCTTGTTGATCATCTCCAGCGCCCAGTTGATGATGGTGAGCGTACGCAAACCAAGGAAGTCGAACTTCACCAGTCCGGCGTATTCAACGTCGCTTTTATCAAACTGGGTGACCGGATGTTTGCCCTCTTCATCGCAATAAAGCGGCGCAAAATCGGTAATTTTGGTCGGCGCGATAACCACCCCACCGGCGTGCTTACCGGCGTTACGGGTGACCCCTTCCAGTTTGCGCGCCATGTCGATCAGCGCCTTAACTTCTTCATCCGCTTCGTAGATTTCCGGCAGCTGCGGCTCGGCTTCAAACGCTTTCGCCAGCGTCATCCCCGGATCGGGCGGGATCAGTTTCGAGATACGGTCGACAAAGCCGTACGGATGCCCCAGCACGCGGCCTACGTCGCGGATCACCGCTTTCGCCGCCATCGTACCGAAGGTGATAATCTGCGATACCGCATCACGACCGTACATGTCCGCCACGTGTTCGATAACCTGATCGCGTTTCTCCATACAGAAGTCAACGTCGAAGTCAGGCATGGAGACACGTTCCGGGTTAAGGAAACGTTCGAACAGCAGGTCAAATTCCAGCGGATCGAGGTCGGTGATTTTCAGCGCGTAGGCCACCAGTGAACCCGCACCGGAGCCACGGCCTGGCCCTACCGGTACGCCGTTATCTTTCGACCACTGGATAAATTCCATAACGATGAGGAAGTAGCCCGGGAAGCCCATCTGGTTGATAACCTGAAGTTCAGTCTCCAGACGTTCGTCATATTCCGGGCGGCGTTTAAGACGTTCTTCCTCGTCAGGGAATAAAAATGCCAGACGCTCTTCCAGGCCTTCTTTTGCACGCTTGACCAGATAATCTTCGGTGCTCATGTCCCCGGTCGGGAACTGCGGCAGGAAGTATTCACCAAGACGCACAGTTACGTTACAGCGTTTGGCGATCTCAACGGTGTTGGCAAGGGCTTCTGGGATGTCGGCAAACAGCTCACACATCTCCTCTTCGCTACGCATATATTGCTGCGGCGAATAGTTACGCGGGCGTTTAGGATCGTCGAGGGTAAAGCCGTCGTGGATCGCGACGCGGATTTCGTGTGCGTCAAAGTCGCTGCTGTCGATAAAGCGCACATCGTTAGTCGCCACGACGGGCAAACCGCGCGCTTCCGCCAGTTCCACCGCCGCGTGCAGATAGCTTTCTTCATCCGGCCTGCCGGTGCGGATCAGCTCGAGAAAATAGCGATCCGGGAAGTGTTCTTCATAAAACGCGACACACTCATCTACCAGCGCGCTGTTACCACGCAAAAGACTGCGTCCGACGTCGCCCATGCGCCCGCCGGAAAGAAGGATCAACCCTTCGTTTAATTCGATAAGCCAGTCGCGATCGATGATCGGCCCGGCGGCACCGTACCCGCGCTGATACGCTTTTGAGATCAGCAACGCCAGATTCTGATAGCCGGTATTGTTCGCCGCCAGTACCGTCAGGTGGGTTAACTCATCACCCAGCAGGTCGCACTGGACATTAAAATCTGCCCCGACGATAGGCTTAATCCCTGCGCCATGTCCCGCTCCGTAGAACTTCACCAGACCGCAAAGGTTGGTGAAATCGGTGATCGCCAGTGCTGGCATACCCAACGCCGCCGCCTTTTTTACCAGCGGTGCGGTTTTGGCCAAGCCATCGATCATCGAGTAGTCGCTGTGCACCCGCAGGTGTACGAAACGTGGTTCAGACATCTTCAGATTCCGGTTTACTTAATCTCGACACAAGAATCAGGACGCAAGTCCCAGTGCGCGTTTGACAGGCCCAAAGCTGCGACGATGATGTTCAGTCGCGCCATATTCAGCCAGTTTTTCCAGATGAAAAGCGGTTGGATACCCTTTATGTTGGGCAAAACCATATTGCGGGAAAACAATATCCAGCGCCGCCATTTCGGCGTCACGCGTCACTTTCGCCAGGATAGACGCGGCACTGATTTCTGGTACGCGGCTATCCCCTTTCACCACAGCCATCGCAGGCATCGGTAATTTCGGGCAGCGGTTACCATCAATCAACACATATTCCGGCGCAATATGCAGCCCAGCGACGGCACGCTGCATCGCCAGCATGGTCGCATGAAGAATGTTCAGCTCGTCGATTTCGTGGGGTTCCGCGCGGCCCAGACTCCAGCTCAACGCTTTCTCTTTGATCTCTTCATAGAGCGCCAGACGGCGTTTTTCGCTCAGCTTTTTGGAATCATTCAGCCCGGCAATCGGGCGCGCCGGGTCAAGGATCACCGCAGCGGTGACGACCGCGCCAACTAACGGCCCGCGTCCGACTTCATCCACACCCGCAACCAGCTGCGTGTGCGGATAAACAAATTCGATCATTGTGCTAACTCCAGAACGGCTTGTGCCGCCTGCTCATCGGCATTGCAGCGGATCTGCTGATGCAGTTCACGGAAGGTATCGTGCATCGCGTGGCTGGTTTTCCCGTTCGCCAACAGCGGTAACAGCGCCGCAGCCAGTTTTTGCGGCTCACACTCTTCCTGCAATAACTCTTTGACTAACTCTCTGCCCGCCAGCAGATTTGGCAGCGAGACATAATCAGTTTTCACCAGCCGCTTCGCCAACCAGAAGGTAAAAGGCTTCATGCGATATCCCACCACCATCGGGCATTTCGCCAGCATACACTCCAGGGCTGCCGTCCCCGACGCCAGTAGTGCCGCATCGCTGGCGACCATCGCCTCACGGCCCATTCCATCCAGCAAATGAACCGACAGGTCTGGCGCGACTTCAGCTTTGATGCGTTCAAACTGCTCGCGGCGTTTGGCATTCACCAGCGGCACCACGATTTCGAGATCCGGATATGTCTGGCGCAAAAGCTGGGCAGTTTTCAAGAAATCGGCACTAAGCATTTCGACTTCTGCACCACGGCTGCCCGGCAACAATGCCAGACAGTGGGCATCGTAAGGGATCCCCAGCACATCACGGGCACCATTTTTATCTGGATCTAACGGCATGGCATCAGCCATGGTATGACCGATAAAGCGGCACGGTACATTGTATTTGTCATAAAACGCTTTTTCGAAAGGCAGAAATGCGAGCACCAGATCGGTGGCTCTGCCTATTTTGAAAACGCGTTTCTGTCGCCACGCCCAGACGGATGGACTGACGTAATGAATGGTTTTGATACCCTGCTTTTTGAGGTTACCTTCAAGAGTAATATTGAAGTCGGGCGCATCAATACCAACAAAAACATCTGGCTTCAGTTCGCCAAAACGCTTTGTCAGATCGGCACGAATATGCAGTAAGCGACGCAGACGACCGAGCACTTCAACAATGCCCATCACCGCCAGTTCTTCCATTTCGTACCAGGCTTCGCAGCCTTCAGCCTGCATTCGTGGCCCGGCAACACCAACAAAGCGGGCGTTGGGCACACGTTCTTTCAGAGCGCGGATTAAACCGGCCCCCAGGATATCGCCGGAGGTTTCTCCGGCGACCAGGGCAATCGTTAATGGACGCTGGTCAGTCATTAACGAATCAGACCGCGCGTTGAGCGTGCAAAGAAATCGGTAAAGGCTTTCACTTCCGGATATGTTTCCGCCAGTTCAGCAATTTCCGGTTTCACTTCATCGAGCGTTTTACCGCTACGATAAATTAGCTTATACGCATTGCGGATAGCGGTAATCGCCTCACGGCTGAATCCGCGGCGCTTCAGCCCTTCGATATTGACACCGAACGGCGTTGCGTGGTTACCCTGCGCAATAACATAAGGAGGGACGTCCTGCGCCACACCGGAGCAGCCGCCAACCATCACATGCGCACCAATGATGCAGAACTGATGGACTGCGGTCATGCCGCCGATGATCGCGAAGTCGTCAACCGATACGTGACCCGCCAGCGTTGCGTTGTTGGCGAGAATACAGCGGTTACCTACCGTACAATCGTGCGCAATGTGCGCGTTGATCATCAGTAAGTTGTCGCTGCCCACCTTCGTCAATCCACCGCCCTGGACTGTGCCACGATGAATGGTGACGCTTTCGCGAATGCGGTTACGATCGCCGATTTCCACACGGGTCGGTTCGCCAGCATATTTCAAATCCTGGTTAACTTCGCCGATGGAGGCAAACTGATAAATCTCATTATCGCGGCCAATTTTAGTATGACCATTCACGACAACGTGAGATTTCAGTACGGTACCCTCACCAATTTCGACATGGGGTCCAACGATACAAAAAGGACCAATGTGTGCGTTCGCGCCAATTGACGCGCCCTCTTCCACAATGGCGGTTGGATGCACAAAGGCGGATTTATCAATCACGTATCAGGCCTCCCGGCTACGAGCACACATCATCGTTGCTTCGCAAACTACTTTACCATCGACCAGAGCAACCCCTTTAAAACGGGTCAGGCCGCGGCGCGTTTTTTCGAAAGTGACTTCCATGATCATTTGATCGCCAGGCACGACCGGGCGCTTGAAGCGCGCTTCGTCAATACCAGCGAAGTAGTACAGCTCACCCGGTTCCAGTTTTCCTACGCTTTTAAACGCCAGAATACCTGTTGCCTGTGCCATTGCTTCCAGAATCAGCACACCCGGGAAAATCGGTTTTCCAGGGAAATGGCCCTGGAAGAATGGCTCATTGACAGAGACATTTTTTACTGCGCGCAGAAAACGACCTTCTTCAAAATCCAGCACGCGATCCACCAGTAAGAACGGGAAACGGTGCGGCAGAAGTTCTAAAATCTCTTCAATCTGCAGAGTATGAGTGTTAGTAGTCAAGATACTCTTCCTGTCAAAATATAAGAAACGACAATAATAACACGGCCTGCCGCAATCGTAAGAATGAGACAGGCCGTAAAGTTTGGCGAACAAAAGATGGAACGTTAGTCTTGTTGATTAACCTTGCGCTCAAGCGATTTCAGACGCTTGCTCATGTCATCAATGTTCATCACCAGTGCAGCGGTTTTGCGCCAGACTTTGTTGGGTTGCAGCGGAATGCCTGAGGAATAGACGCCTGGTTCAGTGATGGGACGCATCACCATACCCATGCCCGTAACCGTCACTTTGTCGCATATTTCCATATGCCCGTTGATTACGCTGGCTCCGCCGATCATGCAGTAACGACCAATTTTCAGGCTGCCCGCCATAATGACGCCACCGGCAACCGCCGTATTGTCGCCAATCACGACGTTATGTGCAATCTGGCACTGGTTATCAATGATCACGCCATTGCCAATAACAGTGTCATCCAGCGCGCCGCGATCGATGGTTGTGCAGGCACCGATCTCCACGCGATCGCCAATAATTACGCGACCAATCTGTGGGATCTTCACCCAGTTACCACGATCGTTGGCATAACCAAAGCCGTCTGCGCCTACCACTGTTCCGGACTGGATCAGGCAATTCTGACCGATCTGGATCTCATGGTAAATGGTTACGTTCGCCCAGAGACGCGAACCTGCACCGATTTTGCTGTTTTTACCTACGAAGCAACCGGCACCGATAATCACGTTATCGCCCAGTTCAACGCCGGACTCAATCACCGCGTTAGCGCCAATCGATACGTTGTTACCCAGCTTCGCCGTCGCGTCGATCACCGCACTGGGTGCAATGTTCTGCGCGGGCTGCGGCGTGGTATCTAAAATTTGCGCCATGCGCGCGTAAGTCAGGTAGGGATTCTTCACTACCAGCGCGGCACTTTTCGCGAAAGGAAGATCGTCCTGGGTCATGACAACCGCGGACGCCTGGCACAAGCCTAAATGCTCACGGTATTTTGGGTTAACCATGAACGTAATGTGACCTGTTTGTGCAGATTGCATGGACGCAACGCCGGTGATGACGATATCGCCATCACCGTGTAGTTCTGCATCCAACTGCTGCGCTAAATCAGCCAGTCGAATTGAAGGCATTACTTATTTAACCTGTTTCAGTACGTCGGCAGTGATGTCTTTTACATCGCTGCTGTTGTAAGCAACGGCGTTTGCATCAACAACCAGATCGATATCCTGGCTGTTGGCAACGGATTTCACAGCAGTCTGGATACGAGTAACCAGTTTGCCGCGTTCTTCGTTGGAACGACGTGCGCGATCCTGCTCAAAAGCCTGCGCTTTCTGAGCAAAAGTCTGGCGCTGAGCCATCACGTCTTTTTCCAGTTTGGTGCGATCGCTGCCCGCTTTCATGGACTGCAGTTTTTTCATTTTAGCCTGCAGATCGGTTTCCATACGCTGCAGTTCGCTGGCACGGCCTTTGAACTCATTTTCCAGCGTGTTAGAAACACCGGTTTTCTGCGCTACCTGCTGGAACAGGCTGCCCATATTGACGATTGCAATTTTGTCAGCCGCCTGAGCAGAAGTTGCCAGTGCTAAACCAAGACCTGCAGCTAATAACCACTTTTTCACAATAAACTCCTTACCATCCCATTTGCACCGGAGGGTGCAGTTCTTTGCGTGGCCCGGCGATCTTATATTGATCGCCTAAAGTCATCGCTACACTACCACTACATTCCTTTGTGGAGAACACTTACCAGGTTTTACCGATGTTAAACTGGAACTGTTCTGCCTTGTCTCCATCGTACTTTTTGAACGGCTGGGCGTAGGAGAACACCAACGGCCCCAATGGGGACATCCATTGTAATGCGATACCCGCAGACATACGGATATTGCTTGGATCACTATAGTCCGGATATCCAGAATATTGGCTGGAATCCCAGTTTGTATCCCAAACGGTACCCATATCCCAGAAGAATGAAGTACGAACCGAGTTAGCATACTTATCGCTAATAAACGGCGTCGGGGTGATGAACTCGAGGCTGGCAACCGCCATGGCGTTACCGCCTACAGCATCATCCGATTTACACAGGTCTTTCGCGCCGTCCTGAGTCGCACATTCGTAATCATAGTCCGGATCATAATTACTGGCCTGATGCGGGAAGTAAACTGCTTTCGGACCAATGGTATTGGACTGGAAGCCACGCACGGTGCTGGAACCACCGGCATAGAAGTTCTCGTAGAACGGCATCTCTTTGCCGCCTAAACCATCACCATAACCCCAGCGGGTACGACCCAGAACAACCCATTTGTGATCGTCATCGATCGGCACATAAGTCGCCGTGTCTAACGTCACTTTGTAGTATTCGTTATCCGATCCAGGAATGGTCACTTTACCGGTCAGGTTGACACGTGAACCATCTGTCGGGAAGTAACCACGGTCAAGCTTGTTATAGGTCCAACCATAGTTGAACGTGAAGTCGTCCGTTTTGAAGCTGTTATCCTGATCAGAGGTGCTCGGATGTTCACCCATAGAGTACAGATAACGCCACATCGCAACCTGAGGCTGCATGTTGGACAGGGAGTTATGTACATAACCCAGACCTGCACGCAGCGAGTTATATTCGTTAATCGGGAAGCCCAACGTCACGTCTGTACCATAACTCTTGTTGGTATAGTCGGACAGGTCGGCGTCATCTGCCTGGAAGTCATTATAGAAGAGACGACCACCGAGGCTTACGCCATCTACGGTGAAGTACGGGTTGGTTACCGACAGTTCAGCATAGGTCTGGTAATCGTTTTTGGTCCCGTTGATACCAACAGCATAACCTGTACCTAACCAGTTATCCTGTTGCACGCCAGCCTGGAAGCTCACGCCACTTTCAGTACCGTAACCAATCCCGAAGTTGAAGCTACCAGTGTTACGTTCTTTCACCTTGTAGACTACATCAACCTGGTCCGGGCTACCCGGAACACGTTGGGTATCGGTATCGACAGTTTCAAAGAAGCCCAGACGATTCAGACGCTCCTTACCCTGATCGACCAGATCGCTCCCCAACCATGCACCTTCCATCTGACGCATTTCGCGACGCAGGACGGCATCTTTCGAGGTATCGTTACCTTCAAAACGGATCTTACGCACGTAGAAACGGTTACCCGCATCAACGTTCACGCGTAATTTAACGGTTTTGTCGGCATCGTTAATTTCAGGCATCGACTGTACGCGCGGATAGGCATAACCATAGCGACCGAGAAGCTT
The DNA here is from genome assembly GCF_040495915.1 of Shigella sp. FJ200513. Lineage (NCBI taxonomy): Bacteria > Pseudomonadati > Pseudomonadota > Gammaproteobacteria > Enterobacterales > Enterobacteriaceae > Shigella > Shigella sp. FJ200513. Next base: position 24,802 of record NZ_JBDYCV010000010.1, read on the forward strand.
TTTAATGTCATCTTCCATTTTGGTCACTTTAGTGCCGTTATACAGCTCGCCCGGCTCGATCTTAGTCAGTTGCTCAATTTCAGCGGAGTGCCCGGCAAGGTTGCCGCTCACTTCAACGCCAGAAAGCTTGTACTGATCGCCTTCGGTGATGTTCACCGTGACGTAAATACCTTTTTTATCTGGCGTCAGACTGACCTGGGTAGAGTCGATGTTGAAACGGGCATAACCGCGGTCCAGATAGTAGCTGCGCAGGGTTTCAAGATCGCCCGCCAGTTTCTGTTTCTGGTATTTACGATCGCCTACCACATTCCACCACGGCACTTCGTCACGCAGTTGGAAATGAGAGATCAGTTCGTCGGTGGTGAAAGCATGGTTACCAACAATGTTAATTTGCTGGATTTCAGCTGACACACCTTCCTGGAACACCAGTTTTAGGTCAACACGGTTGCGCGGCAGCGGGGTCACGACAGCTTTAACGCTGGCGCTATATTTACCGACGCTGTAGTAGAAGTCTTCCAGACCTTTCTCGATATCGGCAATGGTGGTGCGATCGAGGGATTCGCCCACACGCACACCAGAAGCCTCGAGGTTTTGCTTCAGCATGTCATCTTTCACCGATTTGTTACCGGAGAAAGTAATGCTGGCAATGGTCGGACGTTCTTTTACCTGAACCAGAAGGGTATCACCATCACGAAGGACGCGAACATCCTCAAAGTTGCCGGTAGCAAACAGAGCGCGAATGGTATTACTGATATCTTCATCATTAACCGTGTCGCCTGTACGCACCGGCATACTGAGGAGGGCCGCACCAACGGCGACACGCTGAAGGCCTTCGAAATGAATATCTTTCACTACGAACCCTTCAGCACCGTATACGGTGGCGCTGCTAAACAGCAGCGACGCTATGAGCAACTTTTTCATCGCCATCGTTATTATGCGTTCTTCCTAACTAACTCTCATAACCGAGAGAAATCATTGAAAAGTGCAAGCCCCATTAACAGCACCAGCAGAATCGAGCCAATGCGATAACAAAAGTCTTGAACCCGCTCGGATACCGGTCCGCCCTTGATCTTTTCGATCGCAAGGAACAGCAGATGCCCCCCGTCAAGTACGGGCAACGGAAACAGGTTAATTATCCCTAAGTTCACGCTAATAAGCGCAAGAAACGGCAGGTAATAAACTACCCCGAGTTCCGCTGTCATCCCAGCCCCCTTGGCGATAGAGATCGGCCCACTGAGGTTGTTCAGTTTCACATCACCGGTGATCAATTTTCCCAGCATACTGACCGTCAGCTTCATCAGCTGCCACGTTTTGTCCGTGGCTTCGACGATGGCGTTGAACGGCCCATACTGGCGTACAACTTTATACTCATCTGGCAAAGGAATGACTTTCGGCTCAATACCGACAAAACCAATCGCTTTACCATTACCCGGTTTACTCTCCGGGATTAATGTCAAAGACAAGGGACTCCCCTGCCTTTCGATTTCTAACGCTAAGGATTTACCCGGGTTATCCCGGACAAGCATCACAAAGGTCACCCACTGCGTTAAGGGCTGACCATCGACTTTAACGATCCTGTCGCCTGCTTGCAAACCTGCCTTGCTTGCCGCCGAGTTTGGCTGCACATTTTCCAGTACAGGTTCAATTTGCGGCCCACGAGGACGAATCCCCAGCGAAGATACCGGATCTTCTTTATCAGGCTCAAACGCCCAGTGACGTAAATCGAGCTTTACATCCCGCCGTTGGTCGCTGTCAAATGGCGCTACTGTAATGGTGGTGCTTTCATCGCCAATTTTATCGACCAACTGCAAACGCACGGCATCCCAATCAGGCGTTTCGATACCATCTACGGCTTTTAGTTCCGTACCTGGTGCAATTTGTGCTTCCGCAGCTATCGAATTGGCTGCTATTTCGCCAACCACCGGACGTACGCCAGGCACACCAATAATAAAAACCAGCCAGTAGGCAAAGATAGCAAAAATGAAGTTTGCAACCGGACCTGCGGCAATAATCGCCGCTCGTTGGCCGACAGATTTATTATTGAAGGCATGGTGGCGGAGTTCCGGAACGACCGGTTCTGCGCGCTCATCCAGCATTTTGACATAACCGCCCAACGGGATCAGGGCGATAACATATTCGGTGCCGAGCTTATCAGTTCGCCGCCAGAGCGCCTTACCAAACCCTATTGAGAAACGCTCAACGCGAACACCACAACGCCGGGCAACCCAGAAATGACCAAATTCATGCACGGTGATAAGTACACCCAGTGCAACGATGAACGAAGCCAAATCCCAGAGAAAACTCAGCATATTACCTTCCGTTAAAGCGTCCTGAATACCAGTAACAACAAGCAAGCAAAGACCGGTACCGCAGCCGTCAGGCTATCAATACGATCTAAAATACCACCGTGTCCTGGAATTAAATGACCGCTGTCCTTAATTCCTGCTTCACGCTTAAACATACTCTCGGTCAGATCGCCGAGCACTGAGGCTAACGCTGCGACAATAGAGCAAATGAGTAAGGTGACGGGAGCGACGTCGAGATTCGCCCACATGCCATAACCCCATGAGATTACCGCTGCAGTAGCGAGTCCACCTATAAAGCCTTGCCAGGTTTTACCCGGAGAAACCTTCGGTGCCAGCTTATGTTTACCAAACAATTTGCCAAACATATATGCGCCGGAGTCAGCGCCCCATACCAGGATCATGACATAGAGCAGCCATATTGCGCCACTGTAATGATTCTCGTCATAGTGCCAGGCCCGTAACGCCAGCATGCCCCAGAAGAAGGGAACAATGGTTAGCACGCCAAAAATAAGGCGCAATGTTTTAGAGTTACGCCAGATTGCTGCGGAACCTGGGTAAAACAGCACCAGCAATAGCGCGACAATCCACCAACCCAACGAAGCCCAAAGTGAGATTTCAACCAGCGGTTGATGAATATTTCGGTGATATTCCGGCAACAGAAAAAGCATCAGCGCCAACAATAACCCGCATAACACCGCCAACCATACTCGCTGCGAACGAGTGGTAAAACCGCTAAGCTGTCCCCATTCCCACGCTGCCAGCATGCAGACCACCAGCGTTACAATGGCGAACCCCACCGGCGGCAACAGAAACAACGCCGCGATGACGACGGGTATTAACACAAAAGCAGATATCAGGCGATACTTCAGCAAAAGCGACCCCCATCAGGCTGTTTCATCACCGGGCTCGGTGCCGCCGAAACGACGCTCTCGATTAGCAAAGGCATTTAACGCCCCTTCAAAGTCTTGTTCATCGAAATCGGGCCAGAGAACATCTGTAAAGTAAAGTTCGGCATAGGCAATTTGCCAAAGCAAAAAGTTACTAATGCGATGCTCTCCCCCAGTCCTAATTACTAAATCTACAGGGGCCAGTTCATGCATACAGACATGCTGGTTTAACATCTCTTCATCTATCTGATCTGGTTGCAGGTTTCCTTGCTGCACCTTTTCAGCCAGTTGCCTGACTCCCTGGACTATATCCCAACGTCCACCGTAGTTCGCCGCAATATTCAGCGTCAGACCGGTATTTCCGGCTGTTAGCGCTTCAGATTTACGAATACGTTCTTGCAAACGCGAGTTAAAACGACTGGTATCGCCAATAATACGCAGACGCACGTTATGTCGGTGCAGACTTTTTACTTCGCTATCGAGCGCCCACACAAACAGTTCCATTAACGCACTGACTTCCTGCGCTGGTCGGTTCCAGTTTTCACTACTAAAGGCATACAGCGTTAACGCCTCAATACCGTTGTTGGCCGCAAAAGAGACAGCCCGGCGGACGGATTTTGCCCCGGCTTTATGCCCAAAGGCACGAATCTTCCCTTGCTTTTTTGCCCAGCGACCATTGCCGTCCATAATGATCGCAACATGACGGCAGCCATGCGCTGGCAATTTTTCGCTAAGTGGTTGAGTAGCAGACAACATCACGCGTTTTTTATTCCCTGACAGGGTTTACGGTACTCAGGAATACTGAAGCCTATACAAAAAAAAGCCGTGTAAAACCACGGCATACCTGACCTTATAAAGCCAACTACTTACGATCAGATGGCGCAGACTATATCACTGAAGCCCTACGCTAACAAATAGCGCGACTCTCTGTAGCCGGATTATCCTCAGCTTGCGAGACGCATCACCTCTTTTCTGGCGACTTCACTCGCGTTCGCATCAACAGATAACACATCGTCCACACATTGTGGTTCGCGCATATCCATTTTTTCCAGTACGGATAAATTCAACGCAGCGATATCCGTAAAGCGGATTTGTTGCGCAAGAAAAGCAGCAACGGTGATTTCGTTTGCGGCATTCAATGCTGTCGTCGCTGCCTGGCCTTGTTCGAACGCCTCCATCGCCAGTTTCAGGCATGGATAACGCTCATAATCCGGTGCGGCAAATGTCAACGCACTTAGTTTGCAAAAATCGAGCGGCTTCACGCCAGAGTTCACGCGATTCGGCCATGCCATGGTGTGGGCAATTGGCGTACGCATATCCGGTTCCCCCAGCTGCGCCAGAACACTGCCGTCCTGATAGCGCACCATTGAGTGAATCACTGACTGCGGGTGAATCAGCACTTCCATCTGGCTGGCGCTGGCGTTAAACAGCCAACGCGCTTCAATGTATTCCAGACCTTTGTTCATCATGGTAGCCGAATCGACAGAAATTTTACGTCCCATCGACCAGTTCGGATGACGGCAAGCTTGATCGGGCGTCATTGTTGCCAAATCGCGCAATGGCGTCTCACGGAAAGGGCCACCAGACCCGGTAAGTAAAATGGACACCACGCCATTTTGCTCAAGGTCAGCGTATCCCAGATTATGCTGGATAGGTTGCGGTAAACTCTGAAAAATAGCGTTATGTTCGCTATCGACCGGTAACAATTGCGCTTTGCTCTGCTTTACGGCGTCCATAAACAGACGTCCGCAGGTAACCAGTGATTCTTTATTGGCCAGCAAAATGGTTTTACCCGCGCGGATCGCAGCAAGCGTAGGTAACAGCCCAGCAGCACCAACAATGGCTGCCATCACCTGATCAACCTCCTCAAGCGCTGCCATATCGCAAGCGGCTTGTTGCCCACTTAAGACTTCGGTGCGGCTCCCCTGTTGCTGTAGCATCGTTTTAAGAAGTTTCGCACTCGCTTCATCGTCCATTACGGCATAGCGGGGAGAGAATTCCAGGCACTGTTCTACCATGCGAGTGACATTTTTGCCTGCCACCAGCGCAACTACGCGGAAGTGTTCGGGATTATGGCGCACCACGTCCAGCGTGCTGCAACCAATCGAGCCGGTCGAGCCCAGAATGGTGAGTTGCTTCATGAAACATCCAGAGTTGAGACAGAATAAAAAGCAAAACGCCGCCAGCCGATCCGCAAGGATCTACTGAGCGGCGTTTTTGTCGTTCAAGAAATCAGAACTGCATCAGTTCTGCTTCTTTGTCTGCCAGCGCCGCTTCAATTTTCTTGATTGCAGCATCAGTCAGTTTCTGTACATCGTCCTGAGAACGGCGATCGTCGTCTTCGCTGATCTCTTTATCTTTCAACAGTGCTTTCACTTTGTCGTTCGCGTCACGACGCACATTACGTACTGCAACACGCGCTTGTTCTGCTTCACCACGAACGATTTTGGTCAGATCTTTACGACGTTCTTCCGTCAGCGGCGGCAGCGGAACACGGATGTCGCTACCCGCAGAGTTCGGGTTCAGGCCGAGATCGGAGGCCATAATCGCTTTTTCAACGGCCGGAGACATTGAACGATCAAACACGTTGATTTTCAGAGTACGGGAATCTTCTACCGTTACGCTTGCCAGCTGACGCAGCGGCGTCGGCGTGCCGTAATATTCCACGACAATGCCATCCAGCAGGCTGGGAGAAGCACGACCCGTGCGTATTTTGCTGATTTGGGTTTTGAACGCTTCTACGCATTTGTCCATGCGTACTTCAGCATCTTTTCTGATATCGCTAATCACGTTACGAATCCTTGAAAACTTGTCTCAGTCAGACCAGACAGTCACACACAGTGGAAGTGTGCTAAGTATAGCCCTGATTAAACATATTACGGGTAATCGTCTGGATTATTAGGCTATTTTATTTGCCATTTTGGCCCCGAGCAGTGCTCGCCATCCTCACGTACTTTTGTACGCTCCGGTTGCTGCGCGCTGGCCGTGACCAAACTGCCTGCAACAATAACGCCTTATAACCAGACTTACGCCCCCGCGATACTTACGCGGAATCTTACCCTTATTTATCCATCACGGGAATTATTCCGTGATTAAAGTCCCTTCTTTTTCACCCATTACCACACGGCGCAGCGCACCCGGTTTGTTCATATTGAAAACACGAATCGGTAATTTATGGTCACGAGCCAGCGTGAAGGCCGCCAGGTCCATGACTTTCAGCTCTTTTTCCAGCACTTCGCTGTAAGTCAGTTGCTCGTACATGGTTGCGGTTGGATCTTTCGCCGGATCAGCGGTAAACACGCCGTCAACTTTGGTTGCTTTCAGCACCACATCGGCTTCAATTTCGATACCACGCAGGCAAGCTGCTGAGTCGGTGGTAAAGAACGGGTTACCTGTACCGGCGGAGAGGATCACCACACGGTTGTTGCGCAACAGGCTGATAGCTTCTGCCCAGCTGTAGCTGTCGCACACGCCATTCAATGGAATAGCGGACATCAGACGAGCGTTCACATAGGCGCGGTGCAGTGCATCACGCATTGCCAAGCCGTTCATTACGGTCGCCAGCATCCCCATGTGGTCGCCCACAACGCGGTTCATACCCGCTTTCGCCAGACCAGCGCCACGGAACAGGTTACCCCCACCAATCACCACACCAACCTGAATACCCAGTTCAACCAGTTCTTTGATTTCCTGAGCCATACGATCCAGTATGCTTGCATCAATACCGAAGCCTTCAGTGCCCTGCAGAGCTTCGCCACTCAACTTAAGCAGAATGCGTTTATAGACGGGTTTTGCATTGGTAGCCATGTTTCTTTCCTGAGACTGTCAACGATTGAAATGAATTAATACTAGCGACATTGTACGTCGCTTTTCAGCGCAGCCCCACAAGGGTTAGCTGAATTTACAAGATGGGCACAAAAAGAAGCCGCCCTCAGGCGGCTCCTTTTTGATAATTAAGACTGCTTGGACATCGCAGCAACTTCTGCTGCAAAGTCAGTCTCAACTTTCTCGATGCCTTCACCCACTTCGAAACGGATGAAGCCAGTCACTTCAGCGTTATGCTCTTTCAGCAGCTGACCAACAGTTTTGCTTGGTTCCATAACGAACGGCTGACCGGTCAGAGAAACTTCGCCGGTGAATTTCTTCATGCGGCCTTCAACCATTTTCTCTGCGATTTCTTTCGGCTTACCAGACTGCATCGCGATATCCAGCTGTACCTGGTATTCTTTTTCTACCACTTCAGCGGATACGTCTTCTGGTTTGATGAATTCTGGCTTGCTTGCAGCAACGTGCATAGCGATGTGTTTAACCAGCTCTTCGTCAGCGCCTTTAGCAGCAACCAGAACGCCGATACGCGCACCGTGCTGATAAGAACCCAGAACGTCGCCTTCCAGCGCAGCAACGCGGCGAATGTTGATGTTTTCACCAATTTTCGCTACCAGCGCAACACGTTCTTCTTCGAACTGTGCTTTCAGAACTTCAACGTCAGTGATTTTGCCAGCAACAGCTGCGTCCAGAACTTTGTCTGCGAACGCCTGGAAACCAGCGTCTTTTGCAACGAAGTCAGTCTGGCAGTTAACTTCCAGAATGATGCCGTAGTTGCCGTCGATTTTGGTTTTGATCACGCCGTCAGCAGCAACGTTGCCTGCTTTTTTCGCTGCTTTAATAGCACCGGACTTACGCATGTTTTCGATTGCCAGCTCGATGTCGCCGTTAGCTTCAGTCAGTGCTTTTTTGCAATCCATCATGCCTGCGCCAGTACGCTCACGCAGCTCTTTTACCAGGGATGCGGTAATTTCAGCCATTCTAAAATCCTCGGAGATGTGATCTGCCCGGCATTAAACCGCACAGATATAAAAGTGAAAAAGGGGGCCATATGCAGGCCCCCTAACCAAACGTGTACTACCTGGTCTATAAGGGCTCTCCCCCTTCATATTTCGCGCCGCAGATGCGTTGTCTTCGCTCGCTCATCCCGGTCACTTACTGATGTAAGCTCCCGGGAATTCTCGAGCTTGCCGCCTTTCTGCAACTCGAACTATTTTGGGGGAGTTATCAAGCCTTATTACTCAGCTTCTACGAAGCTTTCTTCCGCCTGGGAAGCCAGATCCTGAGAACGGCCTTCACGTACGGTTGCAGCAACAGCGCCCAGGTACAGGGTCACAGCACGGATTGCGTCGTCGTTACCCGGGATAACGAAGTCAACACCGTCCGGATCAGAGTTGGTATCAACGATAGCAAATACCGGAATACCCAAGTTGTTTGCTTCTTTGATAGCAATGTGTTCGTGGTCAGCATCGATTACAAACAGAGCGTCCGGCAGACCGCCCATGTCTTTGATACCGCCCAGGCTGTTTTCCAGTTTCTCCAGCTCACGAGTGCGCATCAGCGCTTCTTTCTTGGTCAGCTTGTCGAAAGTACCGTCCTGAGACTGAGTTTCCAGGTCTTTCAGACGTTTGATGGACTGACGAACGGTTTTCCAGTTAGTCAGCATACCGCCCAGCCAGCGATGGTTCACGAAGAACTGGTCGCAGCTCAGAGCAGCGTCTTTCACCGCTTCGCTTGCAGCGCGTTTAGTACCAACGAAAAGGATTTTACCTTTGCGAGAAACAATCTTGTTCAGTTCAGCCAGAGCTTCGTTGAACATCGGTACAGTTTTCTCAAGGTTGATGATGTGAACTTTGTTACGCGCACCGAAGATGAACGGCTTCATTTTCGGGTTCCAGTAACGGGTCTGGTGACCGAAGTGAACACCAGCCTTGAGCATGTCGCGCATGGAAACAGTTGCCATGATTAAAACCTCTATATAAAAGTTGGGGTTATGCCTCCACGTATCCCATATTACCGACCCCAAAGGGCACCCCGGAATATGTGCCGATACGTGTGTGTTGTTACACAAAGTGAGATTGTCGCTTCCGTCCAGTCTGTGTATACGAAATGGATCGGAAGTCCGGCGCGCTTTATACCACAAATACGTCGTGGACACCAATAATTGTTGGCGCTGTGTACAGCATCAGACGTCGAATTTTCTATTATAGAAAACCTTCAGTGGCACGTTTGGCGAAATTCAGAATGATTCTCAATTTGCCCGGGTGTGATACCATTGACGGCACTTACATATATATTGTCGGTATCACCGACGCTGATGGACAGAATTAATGGCTATCTCAATCAAGACCCCAGAAGATATCGAAAAAATGCGCGTCGCTGGCCGACTGGCTGCCGAAGTGCTGGAGATGATCGAACCGTATGTTAAACCGGGCGTCAGCACCGGCGAGCTGGATCGCATCTGTAATGATTACATTGTTAATGAACAACACGCGGTTTCTGCCTGCCTCGGCTATCACGGCTATCCGAAATCCGTTTGCATCTCTATTAATGAAGTGGTGTGCCACGGTATCCCGGACGATGCTAAGCTGCTGAAAGATGGCGATATCGTTAACATTGATGTCACCGTAATCAAAGATGGTTTCCACGGCGATACCTCGAAAATGTTTATCGTCGGTAAGCCGACCATCATGGGCGAACGCCTGTGCCGCATCACGCAAGAAAGCCTGTACCTGGCGCTACGCATGGTAAAACCAGGCATTAATCTGCGCGAAATCGGTGCGGCGATTCAGAAATTTGTCGAAGCAGAAGGCTTCTCCGTCGTTCGTGAATATTGCGGACACGGTATTGGTCGCGGCTTCCATGAAGAACCGCAGGTGCTGCACTATGACTCCCGTGAAACCAACGTCGTGCTGAAACCGGGGATGACGTTCACCATTGAGCCAATGGTCAACGCGGGTAAAAAAGAGATCCGCACCATGAAAGATGGCTGGACGGTAAAAACCAAAGATCGCAGCTTGTCTGCACAATATGAGCATACTATTGTGGTGACTGATAACGGCTGCGAAATTTTGACGCTACGCAAGGATGACACCATCCCGGCGATAATCTCGCACGACGAATAAGATGAAGCCGGCGAATGCCGGCTTTTTTAATGCGATAATTTAATCTTATGGGTGGCGCACAATGAATACCCTTCCAGAACAGTACGCAAACACCGCTCTCTCCACCCTGCCCGGTCAACCGCAAAATCCATGCGCCTGGCCCCGTGATGAATTAACCGTCTGTGGGATAAAAGCCCATATCGATACTTTCCAGCGTTGGCTGGGTGATGCCTTTGACAATGGGATCTCTGCAGAACAGTTGATTGAGGCACGTACCGAGTTCATAGACCAGCTCCTGCAACGATTATGGATTGAAGCGGGATTCAGCCAGATTGCCGACCTGGCATTGGTTGCCGTCGGTGGCTACGGTCGTGGCGAGCTGCATCCACTTTCTGACATCGATTTACTGATTTTAAGCCGTAAAAAGCTCCCGGACGATCAGGCGCAAAAAGTGGGCGAGCTGTTAACGCTGCTCTGGGATGTAAAGCTGGAAGTCGGTCATAGTGTGCGCACGCTTGAAGAGTGCATGTTGGAAGGGTTATCGGATTTAACCGTCGCCACCAATTTAATCGAATCCCGCTTATTAATTGGCGATGTTGCGCTCTTCCTCGAACTGCAAAAACATATTTTTAGCGAAGGATTCTGGCCTTCCGACAAGTTCTACGCAGCGAAAGTTGAAGAACAGAACCAGCGCCATCAGCGTTACCATGGCACCAGCTACAACCTTGAACCAGACATCAAAAGTAGCCCTGGCGGCTTGCGCGATATTCACACTCTGCAATGGGTGGCCCGCCGTCATTTTGGCGCAACATCGCTGGATGAAATGGTCGGGTTTGGCTTCTTAACCTCAGCGGAGCGGGCGGAATTAAACGAATGTCTGCATATACTGTGGCGTATTCGCTTTGCCCTGCATCTGGTCGTCAGCCGTTACGATAATCGTCTGTTATTCGATCGCCAACTTAGCGTCGCTCAGCGTCTGAATTACAGTGGTGAAGGCAACGAACCGGTCGAGCGGATGATGAAGGATTACTTCCGCGTTACACGCCGCGTCAGTGAACTCAACCAGATGCTGCTGCAACTGTTCGATGAAGCCATCCTCGCCCTTCCCGCCGACGAAAAACCACGTCCACTCGACGATGAGTTTCAGCTACGCGGTACGCTAATCGACCTGCGTGATGAAACACTATTTATGCGCCAGCCGGAAGCCATCTTGCGTATGTTCTACACCATGGTGCGCAACAGTGCGATCACCGGCATTTACTCCACCACGCTGCGCCAGTTACGCCATGCCCGTCGCCATCTGCAACAACCGCTGTGTAATATTCCGCAAGCACGAAAACTGTTTTTGAGCATTCTGCGTCACCCCGGAGCGGTGCGGCGCGGACTATTGCCAATGCATCGCCATAGCGTGCTCGGCGCGTATATGCCGCAATGGTCGCATATCGTCGGGCAGATGCAGTTTGATCTGTTCCACGCCTACACGGTGGATGAACATACTATCCGCGTGATGCTGAAACTGGAGAGTTTTGCCAGTGAAGAAACGCGCCAGCGCCATCCGTTGTGTGTGGACGTCTGGCCGCGCCTGCCGTCAACTGAGCTGATTTTCATCGCCGCGCTGTTTCACGATATCGCCAAAGGACGCGGCGGCGACCACTCCATTCTCGGTGCTCAGGATGTAGTGCATTTTGCAGAACTCCACGGGCTGAACTCACGCGAAACACAGCTGGTTGCCTGGCTGGTTCGCCAGCACTTGCTGATGTCGGTGACAGCACAACGCCGCGATATTCAGGACCCTGAAGTCATCAAGCAGTTTGCCGAAGAAGTTCAAACGGAAAATCGTCTGCGCTATCTGGTATGCCTGACAGTGGCTGACATTTGCGCCACCAACGAAACACTGTGGAATAGCTGGAAGCAAAGTCTGTTGCGCGAACTCTATTTTGCCACCGAAAAGCAGCTACGACGCGGAATGCAAAACACGCCGGATATGCGCGAACGGGTTCGCCATCACCAACTCCAGGCACTGGCACTACTGCGCATGGATAACATCGACGAAGAGGCGCTGCACCAAATTTGGTCACGCTGTCGTGCTAACTATTTTGTCCGCCATAGCCCAAATCAACTGGCCTGGCATGCCCGCCATTTATTACAGCATGATTTAAGCAAACCGCTGGTATTGCTTAGCCCGCAGGCTACGCGTGGAGGCACCGAGATTTTTATCTGGAGCCCGGACCGCCCCTATCTGTTTGCCGCCGTCTGTGCCGAATTAGACCGCCGCAATTTAAGTGTTCACGACGCACAAATTTTCACCACTCGCGACGGTATGGCGATGGATACCTTTATCGTGCTGGAACCCGATGGCAGCCCGCTGTCCGCAGATCGCCATGAGGTTATTCGGTTTGGTCTGGAGCAGGTGCTGACGCAAAGTAGCTGGCAGCCACCGCAGCCCCGTCGCCAACCCGCCAAATTACGCCATTTTACTGTTGAAACCGAAGTAACGTTTTTGCCGACCCATACCGACCGCAAATCGTTCCTCGAACTGATCGCCCTCGACCAACCTGGACTGCTGGCGCGAGTCGGGAAAATTTTTGCCGATCTGGGAATTTCGCTTCATGGTGCCCGAATTACAACCATTGGCGAGCGAGTAGAAGATTTATTCATAATTGCCACCGCTGACCGGCGTGCGCTTAATAACGAGTTGCAGCAGGAAGTGCATCAGCGGTTGACAGAGGCCCTCAATCCAAACGATAAAGGGTGATGTGTTTACTGATATGAAAAGAGTTTAACAATGCAGCAGTTACAGAACATTATTGAAACCGCTTTTGAACGCCGTGCCGAGATCACGCCAGCCAATGCAGACACCGTTACCCGCGAAGCGGTAAATCAGGTGATCGCCCTGCTGGATTCCGGCGCACTGCGTGTAGCGGAAAAAATTGACGGTCAGTGGGTGACGCATCAGTGGTTGAAAAAAGCGGTGCTGCTCTCTTTCCGTATTAATGATAATCAGGTGATCGAAGGGGCAGAAAGCCGCTACTTCGACAAAGTGCCGATGAAATTCGCCGACTACGACGAAGCACGTTTCCAGAAAGAAGGCTTCCGCGTTGTGCCACCAGCGGCGGTACGTCAGGGTGCGTTTATTGCCCGTAACACCGTGCTGATGCCGTCTTACGTTAACATCGGCGCATATGTTGATGAAGGCACCATGGTTGATACCTGGGCGACCGTCGGTTCTTGTGCGCAGATTGGTAAAAACGTCCACCTTTCCGGTGGCGTGGGCATCGGCGGCGTGCTGGAGCCGCTGCAGGCTAACCCGACCATTATTGAAGATAACTGCTTCATTGGCGCACGCTCTGAAGTGGTTGAAGGGGTGATTGTCGAAGAAGGTTCCGTCATCTCTATGGGCGTATACATTGGTCAGAGCACCCGTATTTACGACCGTGAAACCGGCGAAATCCACTACGGTCGCGTTCCGGCGGGGTCTGTGGTTGTTTCAGGTAATCTGCCGTCAAAAGATGGCAAATACAGCCTCTACTGTGCGGTTATCGTTAAGAAAGTTGACGCGAAAACTCGCGGCAAAGTCGGCATTAACGAACTGCTGCGTACCATCGATTAAGAGTACATATACGGGCAGCATGATGCTGCCCGTATGCTTTCTGGCTCAGAATAATTCGTCCTACTCATTCTTCCTCCCCCTTTTTTAAATACTTTTTCATCTTGTTTCGGACTGTCATGTAATTCGCAAAACGAAGATAAATGTGCTAATCCATCCCATGGAATATCGCCACAATAAAGCAGGTAATTTTTTGATTTTTACGCCATGATAGAAGTCTGGAAGAAAAAGGCTTTCTGCGATCACAGTCGAGCCGGGCGGGCCAAGCCAAATGCTAAAATAAGCACAATTTACTGACTCATTTTGAGGTAACGCTATGTACGACAATCTGAAAAGTCTGGGTATTACCAATCCTGAAGAAATTGATCGTTACAGCCTCCGGCAGGAAGCCAACAACGATATTCTGAAAATCTATTTCCAGAAAGACAAAGGCGAGTTTTTCGCCAAGAGCGTTAAGTTTAAATATCCGCGTCAGCGTAAAACGGTCGTCGCTGATGGTGTGGGTCAGGGTTATAAAGAAGTCCAGGAAATCAGCCCGAATCTACGGTATATCATTGATGAGCTTGATCAAATCTGTCAGCGTGACCGCAGCGAAGTTGATCTTAAGCGTAAGATCCTCGACGACTTACGTCACCTGGAGTCAGTCGTAACCAATAAGATCAGCGAGATTGAAGCCGATCTGGAAAAACTAACGCGTAAATAATCCCGAATTGACGGTTAACTCGGGCATTCCCCTCTCCCCTTCGGGCTGAGGGGAATGAGCCAGCGCCGCCTCAACCTTAACGCATAATCTACCGCTCTTCATCCAGTTGTAACGCCACATACAGCAGCAACCTGTCATCAAAATTGCCCAAATCAAGCCCGGTCAGTTCCGATATACGATTAAGCCGATACTCCAGGGTATTACGATGAATAAACAACGCCTTTGACGTTGCCAGCGGTTGCACATTGTGGCGAAACCACGCCGCCAGCGTTCGTCGCAGCAAGCCGTTATTGTCCATCGCTTTCAGCCGCGCCAGCGGTCGCGCCAGTTCGTTGGCCTGCCAGTCGCCACGCAAACTGTCGAGTAACACAGGTAACATCAGATCCTGATAAAAATAGCAGCGACTTTCTGGCATCCGCTGTTTACCCACCACCATCGTCGTTTTCGCCGTACGATAGGATCGGGCAATACTGCCAGGACCGGTAAAATAGTTGCCCAGTGAAACGCGAAAACGCAGCTGGCCGTACTCTTTCATGCGGGTAATCAGTTGTTCAACTCGCTTACGATGATCTTCTGCATCCCAGCGCCCAAAAGAGTTCAACGCCGGTTTCAACACCACCATTTCGGTTAGCGAGACAATCGCCACCAGATTATTACGCTCGGGCGTAGTCAGCGCGTTTTGCAGTTGTTGTAACTCCGCCATTGCGCTGTCCACGCCAAGCTGACCGCTGTCGACCTCAACAATAGCCACCACTCGCGGTTGATTGAGATCGATCCCCAGCCGTTGCGCCCATTCAGAAGTGCGGGAGTATTCTCCTCTGCCTGAATCAGGTTCATCACCAGTTCTTCCCGCAAACGGCTATCCTGCGCCAACAAGTGCATCAACCGCGACTGTTCCAGCATCATTTCAGCCGTCATGCAGACCAGTTCGCCATATTTACGCAGATTCTCTGGTTCACCTGTCAGGCCAATTACGCCGACAATTTCACCTTCCAGCCGTAACGGTAGATTAATCCCCTGCCGCACACCGTGCAGATGACGTGCTACCGCGTCATCGATATCGACGACTCGTCCCTGTGAAAGTACCAGCAATGCACCTTCGTGCAATTCACCAATACGCTCACGATCGCCGCTGCCGATAATTCGCCCGCGGGCATCCATTACGTTGATATTGGTATCGATGATGCGCATGGTACGTGCCACGATATCCTGCGCCATTTTGGTATCAAGATGCCAGCCAGCCATAAGTCCTCCGTTATGCACGGCTTAGCATAAGGAAGTACGTAACGTACGGCATTGTGCAAATGCCCAAAGGATGATGAAGATGTATGGAGTTGTGGCGAAGTTCACAGATTGTAAGGAGAACCCCTTCCCGTATTCAGGAAGGGGTTGAGGGAGATTACTGCATTAACAGGTAGATGGTGCTGTCGCCGCGCTGAATGTTCAGTGCCAGCACAGACGGTTTGCTGTCGAGAACTTTACGCAGTTCAGCGATGTTTTTCACTGCCTGCTGGTTCGCACCAATAATCACATCACCTTTCTTCAGGCCGATCTGCGCAGCCGGAGTGCCCGTCTTCACGTTGTTCACTACCACGCCCTGATCTTTGCCTTTGTTGCTCATCTCAGCGCCTTCAATGCCGTTGAAGATGGAGCTGGAATCAACCTGATTCTGGCTGCTCTGCTGCAGTTCCAGGTTCACGTTAACCTGCTTACCGTCGCGCAGTAAGCCCAGGGTCAGTTTGCTGCCCACCGGCATAGTACCCACCTGAGCACGCAGTGCGGCAAAGCTGCTGATCGGCTTACCGTTCAGTGAGGTGATCACATCACCCGCTTTAATGCCCGCTTTTGCAGCGGAGGAATTAGGCAGAACCTGGCTTACGAAAGCACCGCGCTGGGCGTCAACTTTCATCGCTTTCGCCAGTTCGGAATTCAGCTCAGTCCCCATAATACCCAGCTCACCGCGTTTCACCTGGCCGTATTCCACCATCTGCGAGGTCAGGTTTTTCACCATGTTACTCGGGATAGCAAAACCGATACCGATGTTGCCGCCGTCCGGTGCGAGGATCGCGGTGTTGATACCGATCAGTTCGCCGTTCAGGTTAACCAGCGCACCACCGGAGTTACCACGGTTGATCGCTGCATCGGTCTGGATGAAGTTTTCGTAGTTTTCAGCATTCAGGCCGCTACGCCCCAGCGCAGAGACAATCCCGGAAGTTACCGTCTCGCCCAGACCAAACGGGTTACCAATCGCTACGGTGTAATCACCCACGCGCAGTGCATCAGAATCCGCCATCTTAATTGCGGTCAGTTTTTTCGGGTTCTGGATTTGGATCAGCGCGATATCAGAGCGCGGATCTTTGCCAACCATCTTCGCGTCGAACTTACGACCATCGCTCAGCTGGACTTTAATCACCGTCGCGTTATCAACAACGTGGTTGTTGGTGACGACATAGCCTTTATCGGCATCAATGATGACGCCGGAACCCAGCGCCATGAATTTCTGTTGCTGGCCGCCGCCATTACCGCCCTGGCCCCCCTGGCAGAACGGAGAGCTCTGGAACGGAGAACCTTCCTGGCAGAACGGAGAATCATCACCGAAGAACTGCTGGAAATTACGCGGCATACGCGGCGTATTAACGGTTGTGCTACCTTCTACGTTAATGCTGACCACTGAAGGCATCACCTTTTCGAGCATCGGTGCAAGGCTTGGCATCTGCTGGGCTGTCGTTGCTGAAGAAGTCTCAGCCGCCGTTGCAGAGAGCGGAGATAACGCCAAACCTAAACTCAGAGCCAGTGCACTCAGTGCTAATGTGTTTTTTTTCATGTATTTCAGTCTCGATTAACAGATAACGCAAAATTGCTGTGTTCTTCAGATTCGTTTTATAGCCCGAAGTTCCGAACTAAAGTTTCTGCAAAAGGTAAAAATTTATTGTTCGTCTTTACAAAAGACTGGTTATTGTTCTACGGCCATCAGACGTCGGTATTCATCCCACGCATAGAGGTCGGTCATACCGCTGATATAATCCTGCAGCAGGCGGCAACGGTAATAATATTCCCATAGCGGAAACTCAGGAGAATCTGACGGTAATTTACTGACAGCCTCGACATAGGCCAGCCGATGGCGCGTCGAGAGTTTGTGGAATAAGCGCGACTCAATAGGGAAACGTTTCACCCGTTCTTTTTCTACCAGTTCAGTAAAGTCTGATAACGACAGGCTTAATAAAGGACGATAAATCTCTAATAATCCGCTAATGACCCGATAGCCCTGCAATTCAAGCTGCTCGACATCCGGATGGCTAAACACATGTTTTACAGCGACATTTTTATATAGCTTAAGAAGATCGCTGCATTCGCTGGCATCTTCCAATAATGCATGATTAAACGTTCCGGCGAAAATCGCAGGCAGATTATCAATAAATCGTTGTGCCGCGTAGGGTACCAGTTTATTTAGGGTGTTTACCCGTAAATACATAAAAAACTGATCTTCCGTACTGCGGCTTAAACTATTTGAGCGTGATTTTTCCCAGGCATTTTCAACCACCAGCGAAAAGAGCGAACCTTTCTCATGCTGGCCCCACGCTTCGTGCAAATGATGATAAAGCTGCTCAACGGTAAATATTCTTTTCTCTACCGCATCTTCAAGGTCTGCCACACAATAGGAGATGTCGTCGGCAGCTTCCATAATCCACGTTAATGGAAAACGACTGTAAAGCGCCAAATTAAGTTCTTTACGCAAGCGGGCAATATAGGCTTCTTCAGAAAGATAATAACCCGGCTTTTTCATTAAATAGTGATGTGTCTCAGGCGTTTCGCCACGCCACCACGCCGGACGGGTATATTTTAAAATACCGCCAACCTGTGCCCAAGTGAGATTCATCCGCATCAATGTATGCACCAGACGAATGCCTTGTGCATTCCCCTCAAAATGACATAAGTCCTGACGAATCTTGCGCCGCAGCTCGTTAAGCGGTTCTTCCCCGTCCCGTAAACGTAGTGCCGCCACGCTGCAGCGATCGTCAGTCAGAGGCTGGCTTTCGGCATCTTCCGGGTGCAAACGTTGGCGAAACCAGTCATTTATCGCTGCTTCGCCAAAATGACCAAACGGCGGATTGCCGATATCGTGCATCAGGCATGACATCTCAACAATGCTTTCAAAGGGGCCGGTCAGTTCATCCAGGCCGTATGCTTCCAGCAATTTAAGCTCTTTCAGACGGCTTAAAATTTCTTTGGCGATGTAGCGTCCCACCTGCTGGACTTCCATCGAGTGGGTAAGACGCGTGCGCACGGCGGCATTGCGCTCCAGTGGAAAAACCTGGGTCTTTTGTTGCAGACGACGAATTGCCGGAGAGTTGATGATACGCCCGCGATCGCTCTCGAAGATCCGCAGGATCTCATGTTCGGTTTTAACGCCCTGCGGTGAACGGTAACGACGATGCCAGTTTATTTTTTTTCGGAAATCAATCTGTGCCATGTCCTCTCCCGCGTGAGAAATACGCTTCCCCGTAAGCGCATGGTAAACTATGCCTTCAAATCGGGCTTATCGCGAGTAAATCTATGAAAATCGGCATCATTGGTGCAATGGAAGAAGAAGTTACGCTGCTGCGTGACAAAATCGAAAACCGTCAAACTATCAGTCTCGGCGGTTGCGAAATCTATACCGGCCAACTGAATGGAACCGAGGTTGCGCTTCTGAAATCGGGCATCGGTAAAGTCGCTGCGGCGCTGGGTGCCACTCTGCTGTTGGAACACTGCAAGCCAGATGTGATTATTAACACCGGTTCTGCCGGTGGCCTGGCACCAACGCTGAAAGTGGGCGATATCGTTGTCTCGGACGAAGCGCGTTATCACGACGCGGATGTCACGGCATTTGGTTATGAATACGGTCAGTTACCAGGCTGTCCGGCAGGCTTTAAAGCTGACGATAAACTGATCGCTGCCGCTGAGGCCTGCATTGCCGAACTGAATCTTAACGCTGTACGTGGCCTGATTGTTAGCGGCGACGCTTTCATCAACGGTTCTGTTGGTCTGGCGAAAATCCGCCACAACTTCCCACAGGCCATTGCTGTAGAGATGGAAGCGACGGCAATCGCCCATGTCTGCCACAATTTCAACGTCCCGTTTGTTGTCGTACGCGCCATCTCCGACGTGGCCGATCAACAGTCTCATCTTAGCTTCGATGAGTTCCTGGCTGTTGCCGCTAAACAGTCCAGCCTGATGGTTGAGTCACTGGTGCAGAAACTGGCACATGGCTAAATCACTGTTCAGGGCGCTGGTCGCCCTGTCTTTTCTCGCGCCACTGTGGCTCAACGCCGCGCCGCGCGTCATCACGCTTTCTCCCGCCAACACTGAACTTGCCTTTGCCGCCGGGATCACGCCGGTTGGGGTCAGCAGCTATTCCGACTATCCTCCACAAGCGCAAAAGATTGAGCAGGTTTCCACCTGGCAGGGGATGAATCTGGAACGCATTGTCGCGCTGAAACCCGATCTGGTGATTGCCTGGCGTGGAGGTAATGCCGAGCGGCAGGTTGACCAGCTGGCTTCGCTGGGAATAAAAGTGATGTGGGTCGATGCGACAAGCATTGAACAAATTGCCAATGCGTTACGTCAACTGGCCCCCTGGAGTCCGCAACCAGACAAGGCCGAACAAGCCGCGCAATCCCTGCTGGATCAGTACGTGCAATTGAAAGCGCAATATGCTGATAAACCTAAAAAACGTGTTTTTCTGCAATTCGGCATTAATCCGCCATTTACCAGTGGAAAAGAGTCGATTCAGAACCAGGTACTCGAAGTTTGTGGCGGAGAAAACATCTTTAAAGACAGCCGGGTTCCCTGGCCGCAAGTTAGCCGCGAACAGGTGTTAGCACGCTCGCCACAGGCTATTGTCATTACAGGCGGACCGGACCAAATTCCTAAAATCAAACAATACTGGGGTGAACAGCTCAAAATTCCCGTTATTCCTCTCACGAGTGACTGGTTTGAACGTGCAAGCCCACGTATTATCCTCGCAGCACAACAGCTCTGTAATGCGCTTTCACAGGTAGATTAGTGCCTGACCTTTTCAGGTGCTCAGTGGGGATTGAACAATGCTCGTCTATTGGCTGGATATAGTCGGCACAGCGGTATTTGCCATCTACGGCGTTTTGTTAGCCGGAAAATTGCGTATGGACCCTTTTGGTGTTCTGGTACTGGGCGTGGTTACCGCAGTAGGCGACGGAACAATTCGCGACATGGCGCTGGATCACGGCCCGGTATTTTGGGTGAAAGATCCCACCGATCTGGTCGTTGCCATGGTCACCAGCATGCTGACCATCGTGCTGGTGCGCCAGCCAAGACGCTTACCAAAATGGATGTTGCCGGTGCTGGACGCCGTTGGTCTGGCGGTGTTTGTCGGCATTAGCGTGAATAAAGCCTTTAATGCGGAAGCCGGTCCGTTAATCGCGGTTTGTATGGGCGTCATTACTGGCGTTGGCGGCGGGATCATTCGTGATGTACTGGTCCGCGAAATCCCCATGATTTTACGTACAGAAATCTACGCAACTGCCTGTATTATCGGCGGTATTGTCCACGCTACGGCTTATTACACATTTTCCGTACCACTGGAAACAGCCAGTATGATGGGCATGGTCGTGACGCTATTGATTCGGCTGGCGGCTATTCGTTGGCATCTTAAGCTACCGACGTTTGCGCTGGATGAGAATGGGCGTTGAAGAGAGAAGATGTGCCGGATAGTTTATCCGGCACATGAACAACAGATTAGATGCTAAAGGAAGAACCGCAACCGCAGGTGCTTTTCGCGTTCGGGTTGGTCACGATGAAACGAGAACCTTCCAGTCCTTCGGTGTAGTCAACGGAACCGCCGACCAGATATTGCAGGCTCATCGGATCAACCACCAGGCCAACGCCCTGTTTTTCGATGGTCATATCGCCTTCGTTCACCTGATCATCAAAGGTGAAACCATACTGGAAGCCGCTGCAACCGCCACCGGTGATATACACGCGTAATTTCAGATTCGGGTTATCTTCGTCAGCGATCAGGCTTTTAACTTTGTTGGCTGCTGCGTCGGTAAACTCCAGCGGCAGTGCTACGTCATCACTCATATTTTGCTCCAAACGACATCGGCAATCGGGCAAATTCTAACCCAATAATAATCGCCATTATCTAATACCCTGGTATTTCGTTCAAGTATTCTCGCTGGCTGATGCGGCCTTGCTTCGCGCCAGTTGCTCAGCTTCCTGTTTTGCCAGCGTGCGCGCAAGAATCGCCGAGTATAGAGGTTTCCCGCCGGTAAATTGCGCTAATAGTGTTGCGCCAAGACCGGTAATAATCATTGGCAAAATGAGCTGGTAGTTATCGGTCATCTCCAGAACCAGAATGATCCCCGTTAACGGCGCGCGAATAGATGCCGCCAGTAATGCCCCCATTCCGGCAATAGCAAACGTCCCCGCCTCCAGGTGATATTGCGGAAACAGCTCAACGGCAACCATTCCGAAAGCGGTTCCCAGCACAGTACCCAGCGCCAGCATCGGGGCAAAAATACCGCCCGGCGCGCCGGAAGAGAAGCAGAGTAAGGTGGTAATGACCCGAGCGACGAAGATAAACACCAGCATTCCCATGCTGAAATTCCCCGCGGTAGCGATAGGAATCAGGTTAAAACCGCCGCCCGACGTTGCTGGTGCCACAAACCCCAGCAATCCACACAGACCGCCAATCGCCCCCCCCATCAGTACCCATTTGGTAATATTGCCGCCGTGCACACGGTGCAGCAAATCCTGCATCCCCAGCACCCATTTATTAAAAATAGGGCCGAAAATGCCAAAAATAATACCGAGGATCAGATAAAGCCACAGCGTATTAAGCGGCGCATCAGAAAGTTTACCGACGTCAATCAACGCAACTTCATGATTAAAAATCCGGTACATAATGGTCGACATAATGACGCCAATAAATACCGCTTTAATCGAAATTAACGTATAGCGAAACTGCGGACGCATCTCTTCGATAATAAACAAAATACCCGCCAGCGGCGCGTTAAAGGCCGCAGCCAGCCCCGCAGCAGCACCGGTTGCCAGCAGCGTATGGCGAGCTTCATCACCTTTCAGGCGGAAAATATCAAGCACCATGCGACTGATATTGCCGCCGATCTGCACGGTTGGTCCTTCGCGCCCTAGCCCCATGCCTCCGCCGAGTGTCCCCAGCCCGCCAAAGAATTTCACCGGCAATACACGCCACCAGCGAACAGGACGTTGATCTTCCAGCGCCCCTTCAATTTCCGGGATCCCCGATCCCCCTGCTTCGGGCGCGTATTTGCGCACCAAAAAGTAGCCGAACATCGCCAGCACCGCCGAACAGAGAAAAGCGACGGTTAACAGTAGCGGATAATTATCAGCAGTATGTACCAGCGCCCCCATACGTTGGTTCTGCAACCAGGCGACACCTTTGTCAAAAGCAACCGCAGCCAGCCCGACAAGCGTGCCGACGACTGCCGCCATAAACAAAATGGCTAACGGGGTTTTATCGCGCTCAAGAAGTTGGCGAATCAGTTGTCTGCGTCGCAGGCGCGCGGCCTGCGGTGTTTCTAAAGAGGGAGTATCAGTTTTCATCCAATGATCACTTATTGGTCATACAAATAAGATGACGGCATTTTACTCGCACGTTCCATGAAAATCCTTTGCAAAGCGTAATGTTTCAAATGCACAAAACTTTTATACTCTAAGAAATCAGGATTGCACCAGTACAAGCAGCCTGATGTTTGACGAGTATTTAACTTGTTATGAATAACATGGAATAGCAGCCATTCACTTTTTCTACGAATCAGGAACCCTCCATGAGTAAGTCTGAAAATCTTTACAGCGCAGCGCGCGAGCTGATCCCTGGCGGTGTGAACTCCCCTGTTCGCGCCTTTACTGGCGTGGGCGGCACTCCACTGTTTATCGAAAAAGCGGACGGCGCTTATCTGTACGATGTTGATGGCAAAGCCTATATCGATTATGTCGGTTCCTGGGGGCCGATGGTGCTGGGCCATAACCATCCGGCGATCCGCAATGCCGTGATTGAAGCCGCCGAGCGTGGTTTAAGCTTTGGTGCACCGACCGAAATGGAAGTGAAAATGGCGCAACTGGTGACCGAACTGGTCCCGACCATGGATATGGTGCGCATGGTGAACTCCGGCACCGAGGCGACGATGAGCGCCATCCGCCTGGCCCGTGGTTTTACCGGTCGCGACAAAATCATTAAATTTGAAGGTTGTTACCACGGTCACGCTGACTGCCTGCTGGTGAAAGCCGGTTCTGGCGCACTCACGTTAGGCCAGCCAAACTCGCCGGGCGTTCCGGCAGATTTCGCCAAACATACCTTAACCTGTACTTATAACGATCTGGCCTCTGTACGCGCCGCGTTTGAGCAATACCCGCAAGAGATTGCCTGTATTATCGTCGAGCCGGTGGCAGGCAATATGAACTGTGTTCCGCCGCTGCCAGAGTTCCTGCCAGGTCTGCGTGCGCTGTGCGACGAATTTGGCGCGTTGCTGATCATCGATGAAGTGATGACCGGTTTCCGCGTAGCGCTAGCTGGCGCACAGGATTATTTCGCCGTAGTGCCAGATTTAACCTGCCTCGGAAAAATCATCGGCGGTGGAATGCCGGTAGGCGCATTCGGTGGTCGTCGTGATGTAATGGATGCGCTGGCCCCGACAGGTCCGGTCTATCAGGCGGGTACGCTTTCCGGTAACCCGATTGCGATGGCAGCGGGTTTCGCCTGTCTGAATGAAGTCGCGCAGCCGGGCATTCACGAAACGCTGGATGAGCTGACAACACGTCTGGCAGAAGGTCTGCTGGAAGCGGCAGAAGAAGCGGGAATTCCGCTGGTCGTTAACCACGTCGGTGGTATGTTCGGTATCTTCTTTACCGACGCCGAGTCCGTGACGTGCTATCAGGATGTGATGGCCTGTGACGTCGAGCGTTTTAAGCGTTTCTTCCATATGATGCTGGATGAAGGTGTTTACCTGGCACCGTCAGCGTTTGAAGCAGGCTTTATGTCTGTGGCGCACAGCATGGAAGATATCAATAACACCATCGATGCTGCACGTCGGGTGTTCGCGAAGTTGTGATAATTTTGCCTCGCCCACCGGGCGAGGCATTCTATTAACGGCTCTGCTTTCTCAGCAAATAGATAAAATATGGCGCACCGATAAAGGTCGACAGCAGCCCCGCCGGGATCTGGAATGGAAACAGCACCATCCGCCCACACCAGTCAGCGAACACCAGCAGTAAACCACCCACCAGCGCCGAAATTACGATGTGTGGCATCGTCCGTCGAAAGCCCATCATCCGCGCAATATGCGGTGCCATTAAACCAACAAAACTCAACGGTCCAATAGTCATCGTCGCGGTCGCCGTCAGGCAAGCCGCTAACAGCAGCAGCGCAATTCGCGTCGGCGTCAGCGCCATCCCTACCGCCCGCGCGGTATCACCACCCAGCGGTAAAATGGTCAGCCAGCGGCGGCACAGCGGAGTAATCGCCAGCAAAATCACCATCACAATTCCGGTGCGCCAGACCTGAGCATCGGTCGCGTTGTAGGTCGAACCGGAAATCCAGGTCAGCACTTGCGCCATTCGCGGGTCACCACTTGCCTGCAACATCATCAAAAGCATGGTGAACGCGGTACTTAACGCCATCCCCGCCAGTAACATGCGGTGTGGGGAAAATCCACCGCGTCCGGCGGCGATCATAATGATCAACAGCGTCACCGCCGCCCCGAGACTGCCTGCGGGTAACAACCAGCCAAAGGCATTACCCGGTACCAGAAACAGCATTAACACCACACCAAACGCCGCGCCGGAGCTAATCCCCAGCACTTCCGGGCTTGCCATCGGGTTGCCGGTCAGTCGCTGAATAATACAGCCCGCTACCGCCAGCATGACGCCCGCAAACAGCGCCGCCATAATTCGCGGCCAGCGCCAGGGCATTAAATCCTCGAGCAACGCCCCGCTCGCCCACGTCCAGCCGTGCGCATCACGACCAAACGACAGCGCCACCACCACAGCCATCAACAACAGCACGCCGCCCGCGAGGGCAAACGCCAGCACATGTTGGCGTTCAGTCGCGACACGATCGTTAACCTTCATATCCGGCGCGCTAATGCTGCGTAAACGCGGCAGCAGCCACAGTAGCAGCGGCGCACCGATCAACGCAGTGACCGAACCGGTGGACACTTCCATCCACACGCGAGTCAGCCAGAGGATGATTTGATCGGAAAGCCAGAGGATCAGCGCACCAATCAACGACGCCAGCATCAGTCGTGGCAGCAGACGCCGCGCCCCCAGCATTTTTGCCAGCAGCGGCGCGAACAACCCGATAAAGCCGATAATCCCCACAGCGTTCACCAGCAGCGCACTGATGACAATCGCCAGCGACAGCGCCGCCAGACGCGCAAGCGACAAGGCCAGCCCGAGATTGCGCGCCACGCCATCATCAAGCCCCATCAGGGTTAACGGACGAAGTAGCAGCAACGTCAGCATCACACCGCCCAGCAACTGCGGCCATAAACGCTCAACACCGCCCCAGTCGGTTTGCGTCAGCGTTCCAGTGCTCCACAGAAACATGCTTTGCAACTGGTCATGATGGAAGATAACCAGTAACTGATTGATTGCGCCGCAATAAAGGCTCACTACCAACCCCGCGAAAATCAGCGTTACCGGCGACAGCCGTTTCCCCCACGCGACGCCAAAGACAATTAAGCCAACAACGCAAGCCCCTGCCAGCGCAGCAAACTGGCTCGCCATCGCGCTAGGGATCGCCCAGAGCGTGGTGACGGTAATCCCCAGTTGCGCGCCTGTTGCAACGCCCAACGTCGTCGGTTCCGCCAGCGGGTTACGCAGTACTTGCTGAAACAGCACGCCCACCAGCCCCAGGCCCGCGCCCACCAGCAGCGAAATCGCCAGACGCGGCAACAAGCTGTAGTGAAAAATCATCTGCTCGATGACGTCAATATCCGGCGACCAGGCGGCCTGCGCCCACTGACTGCGCGGCAGCGCCTGTGAGAAGTTCATCCAGGTGAGCGCCGTAGCGACAATCACTAACAGCGCCAGCAATAACGCCGGGAAAAGCGCAATTCGTTTACTCACGCTTTACCTCCGATGGCGTTATCCAGAACACGCACAAAGTGCATTGCCGAAAGCGTTGCACCATAAAACCAGACTGCGGGTACGCGCTGAAAGCGCCCTGTACGGACAAACGGCATGGCCTGCCACAGCGGGGTTGCCATTAGCGCATCCATGTCTTTGCTGTTGTCGTGATCAAAACAGAGCACATCAACGTCTTTATACGCTGCCAGACGATCGATACTGACGGCGGTACTGCCCCAGAAGTTGGTTTCCCCTTGCCAGGCATTTGGGATGCCGTACTCATCGAGAATTTCCTGGAACAAGCTGTTTGGACCGAAGACCAGCATATGGCGCGGATCGATAAGCGTCGTCAGCAGTAACGGGCGTGCACCACGCTTCACAAAGCGGGGTTTCATGCTGCGGATAAAGTCTTCGTATTGCGCTAAATGCGTTTCCGCTGCGCTTTGCAGGTTAAGTAAATCTGCCATTTCCGTCAGCGATTTACGCGCCATCGCCAACGGATGTTTGCCGTCACTGAAGTTAAATCCGCGACCCGGCGCAATACGTGCCAGCATTTCTGATGAAGGGCCATATCCTGCCGACCAGACCATAAACGACGGTTTCATTTCGGTCAGCAGTTCAAGGTTAGGTTCTGTACGCAAACCGACGTCAATCACTGAGTCCGGCAATGGTGGTTCGCTGACCCACAGGCGATAGTTGATGGTATCCGCCACGCCGTAAGGCACGATGCCGAGCGCCAGCAGTAATTCCACCGGCAACCACTCCAGCGCCACAATACGATTGGGGTCAATAGCCGCCGCGTGGGCGGTATTCATCTGCCATAACAACGGAGAAAGCGCCATCGCCGTTAACAGTCGACGGCGCGAAATAAGAGGTAAGCCGCTCATCAATAAACAAAACTCACAGGTGCAGCACCCGCCGGATGCGGCAAAATACCCATCGGGATGCCATAAATCATTTCGAGGGTTTCGCCGCGCATAATTTCCGCAGGCGTTCCCTGAGCAATCATTTCACCACTGCGCAGGGCGACCAGATAATCACAGTAGCGTGCCGCCATATTGATATCGTGCAACACGGCAATGACCGTCAGGCCACGTTCCTGACTTAAACGGTGCACCAGCGCCAGCACATCAACCTGGTGGGCGATATCCAGCGCTGAAGTCGGTTCGTCGAGCAACAGACAACGGCTATCCTGCGCCACCAGCATGGCGATCCACGCCCGCTGACGTTCGCCGCCAGAGAGACTATCGACCAGCCGATGCGCCAGCGGTTTTAAGCCAACCAGCGAGATAGCTTCCTCGACCTTTTCGCGATCTGCCGCACCAAAGCGCCCCAGCGCGCCATGCCACGGGTAACGACCAATCGCCACCAGTTCACGCACGGTCATCCCTTCTGCCGGAGGAAGCTGCTGCGGCAAATAAGCCACTTTGCGGGCAAACGCTTTGCTGCTCCAGCTTTCCAGCGGCTGGGCATCAAGAAGAATCTCCCCTTCTGACGGAGGCTGATGACGACCAAGCATTTTGAGCAGAGTGGATTTACCAGAACCGTTGTGACCAATCAGACCGGTCACTTTCCCGGCAGGAAAGGTTAACGACAGCGGATGCAAAAGCGTGCGCCCGGGCACACGAAAGGAGATATTACGCAGTGCAAAAGTGGTATCGGAATGATTCGTGTATTCCTGCATAACAGCCAACTTGTGAAATGGGCACGGAAATCCGTGCCCCAAAAGAGAAATTAGAAACGAAAGGTTGCGGTTGCAACGACCTGACGTTCTGCGCCCCAGAAGCAGCCATAAGTGTTAAAGCAGCTGGCGACGTATTCACGATCGAACAGGTTGTTAACATGCAGCGCCACGTTGGAGCCCGCCATGCCGACTCGCGCCAGATCATAACGCACTAACGCATCCACGACCGTATAACTTCCCACTTTAAAGGAGTTAGCCGGATCACCATAGCTGGAGCCAGTATAACGACCACCGGTGCCCAGCGTCAGACCTGAAAGCGGACCGTCAAAGAAGGTATAGTCAGCCCACAGCGAAGCCATGTGTTTTGGCACCTGTGCAGGCGTATTGCCTTTATAGGTAGTATCGGTGGTGTATTCCGCATCGGTGTAAGTATAAGAACCGACTACGTTAACACTCGCCGACAGCGCCGCTTTCGCTTCGATTTCTACGCCACGTGCGCGGATCTCGCCACCTTCAACCGAGAAGAAGGAACCCTCAGGGTCCGCCATCAGGTTGTTGGTTTTAGTGAGATTATACACGGCACCAGTAACTACAATCGGACGATCTTCCGGTACATATTTCACGCCGACTTCATACTGCTTACCTTTAGACGGTGCGAAAATATTACCATCCTTCCCAACTTGCGAAGAAGGTTCAAACGATTCGCTATAGCTGAAGTAAGGTGTTACACCATTATCAAACAGGTAGTTAACACCACCACGCCAGGTAAACTGTTTGTCATCACGTTTATCGGTCGTCCCAGCAACGCGGTTAAGAGATTCTTGATCTGCCCAGTCATAACGACCGCCTAGGGTGACCAGCACTTTATCCCACTGCGCCTGATCCTGAACATAAACGCCCGTTTGTTTCTGTTTATTCAGAATGCGGTAAGGGCCGGAGTTTGCCGGATCTTTGGCATTGAAGTCGAAATCGGGATTCACCGGATTGTACAGATTGAACAGTGGCACAGAGTCGTCGTAACCAAACCAGGCGTTGATGTCATTACGCATACGCATAAAGTCGACACCGGTCAGCAGGGTGTGGTCGATATCGCCAGTGGCAAACTTGCTCTGCAACTGGGTATCAACGGAGAAGTTTTGCAGCTTCTCATCATCAACGACGTATTTACGTGCCAGATAATGGCCTTTATCCGCTGGCGCTAATGCCGCACACTGTTTGCTGTAAGCATTCGCCGGATCGGAGCAGACGCCGTAACCATAAACGCTGTTTTGCGAGGTTTTGTTTTCAGCAAAGCGCAGGTTCTGACGCACAGTAAAGGTGTCGTTAAATTCGTGATCGAAGCTGTAGCCGACCATCTTCTCATTACGAGAATAGGTGTTGTTCTTCGCCCCTTCATTAAAGTCTGTCGGCAGACGCTTACCGTTCGGCAGCGGCTCAACGGTTCCCTCTTTCGGCAACCAGCCGTAATAACCGGTTTCCGGCTCGTTCTGGAAGTAAGAAAGGAAGGTGAAATTGGTTTTATCATCCGGACGCCAGGTGAACGCCGGTGCAATAGCATAACGCTGCTCTTCTGACCCTTTCTGCTGGGCATTGGCAGAACGCGCAAGACCGGTCAGGCGATAAGAGTAAACACCGTCATCATCCAACGCATCGCTAAAGTCAAAACCAGTCTGGAACAGGCTGTCAGTACCGGCTTTAAACTGAACTTCTTTCAGCGGTTCGGTGGTCGGACGCTTGCTGACCATATTCAACAGACCGCCAGGACTGCTTTTACCGTAAAGCACGGAAACCGGGCCACGCATAATTTCAGCGCGTTCCAGCATATACGGGTCAATGACCGCATCGTTATAGAAGTTGCCCTGCAACTTCAGGCCATTCAGATAGTTATTTTGGCTTTGGCCTTCTGCCGCAAAACCGCGAATGATCAGGTGGTCATAGGTGTTGGATGCGCCACGCGTACCAACAGAGACACCCGGCGTGTAGCTAAGCGCTTCTTTTACCGACTTCGGCTGATGCAGCGCCATCTCTTCGGCGGTCACAACAGAAATAGACTGTGGCACTTTTTGAATCGGCGTATCGGTTTTAGTGCCGGTAGCTGACTGCCGCGCCGCAATAGTTGCAGCAGGCCCCCATGCGCTTTCTTGCGGCGCAGGTGCAGCGGTAACGGTGATAGTGTCTTCTTTCGGTTCAACCGCTGCCTGTGCATAAACAGACATGCCGCTAACCGCTGTGGCTACTACAACTGCGATTTTACGCAGTGAGTGTTTTGGCTGAGCAGTTTTGGAACGCGCCATTGGTATATCTCTGATGTAAAGTGAATAATAACGTAAACGAGAATGATTATTATAAAGATAAGATAATATTCGAAACGCTGGCGGGTTCGCAAGCGGTACGCAATCTGAGCGTTCCTGAAGGGTTAATAAACAACCAGATGAAAAGAAAGGGTTAATATCTTAGATGGGATGTTATTTTACCGGATGGCAACTCGCCATCCGGTATTTCACGCTTAGATGTTAATTACTACCAAACATATCCTTGATCCAACCGGCTACACCGTCGCTGTCTTTCTGCTCTTGCTGAGCAGGTTGCTGTTGCGGCTGTTGCTGCGGCTGAGAAGACTGATCAAACGGATTGCCTGACGGCTGCTGCTGCATCTCGCTCTGCTGGCACAGCGATTGCGGATCGCTGGTCCAGACCGGCAAGACACGCATGCCACCGCTGCAAACAAAGTTGCCGTCGTAGTCCACGCCCATATCTGCAATATCTTCTGGCGGAACAAGATTCAGCGGCGTTGGCGTCTGGTTAGCCAGATAACGCTGATAAATCGACATTGCCCCGCTGGCTCCATACAGTTTGGTCGGCTGGTTGTTATCACGGCCTACCCAGGTGATGGTCACCGTGCTGCCGTCAATGCCTGCAAACCAGGTATCTACGTTATTGTTGGTAGTCCCTGTTTTCCCTGCCAGATGCAGGTTCGGGTATTTCGCCCCAAGCTGACGACCCGTACCACGTTGTACCACCTGCTGCATGGTCCATAGTGTCAGATACGCCGCCTGCGCCGGAACAGCGCGTTCTGCCTGCGGGAAGCTCTGATACAGCACCTTACCATCTTCCGCGATTACCGAACGCAGTGCAGAAAGCGGTGCACGGTTACCACCGCTGGCGATGGTCTGGAATGCCTGCGCCACTTCGATTGGCGTTAAGTTCAACGCCCCCAGCAGCATTGCCGGAACCGGATGCAACTGATCTTTCGGTACGCCCAGTTTGATCCAGGTCTCCGTAACCGCAGGCAGCCCCAGCGCCATCCCCAGATTTACCGTCGGCACGTTCATCGAACGTGTCAACGCATCCACCAGCATCACTCTGCCGCTTTCGCTATAACGACGGTCATCGTTCTGCGGTGACCAGACCTGGCCATTCGGCTGACGCAGCGCGATTGGCGCATCGGCAATCCACGTGTTCAGGCGATAGATTTTCGGCTGGCTTAAAGCCGTCAGATAAGTCGCTGGTTTTGCAAGGGAACCAATCGAACGACGCGCCTGCATCGCACGGTTGTAGCCCGCAAACTGCGGCTCAGAACCTCCGACCATCGCACGAACTTCACCACTAAAGCGGTCGACGACCACAATCGCAGTTTCAAGATCGCTCAACTTACGCTGTTTCTTCAGTGCCGGAATGCCTTCCACGGCGGCTTTTTCTGCCGCGTCCTGGGCCACCGAGTCAAAGGTAGTGAAGATCTTCACGCCGGAGAGATCTTTTACCTTATCGCCCAGTTTTGCCTGCAACTCCTGACGCACCAGCTGCATAAAGGCTGGCTGAGGAGAGATCACCCCACCACGCGGCTGAACCCCCAGCGGACGGGCACTCAACATGTCATAGAGTTCTTGATCAATAATCTGTTGCTGTTGCAGCAGACGCAGCACCAGATTACGTCGCTCCAGCGCCAGTTTCGGGTTACGCCACGGGTTGTAGATGGACGCCCCTTTCACCATACCGACTAACAGCGCCTGCTGGTCGAGGCTTAGCTCTTCTACCGGGCGACCAAAGTAATACAAGCTTGCCAGCGGGAAGCCGCGGATTTCGTTGTCGCCGCTCTGACCGAGATACACCTCGTTCATATACAGCTCAAGAATACGGTCTTTGCTGTAACGCGCGTCCATGATCAGCGCCATGTAAGCTTCGTTCGCTTTACGCCAGTAAGAACGCTCGCTGGAGAGGAACAGGTTTTTCACCAGCTGTTGCGTCAGCGTACTCGCACCCTGCACCGTGCGACCTGCGGTCAGGTTTGCCAGCACCGCAC
The DNA here is from genome assembly GCF_040495915.1 of Shigella sp. FJ200513. Taxonomy (NCBI): domain Bacteria; kingdom Pseudomonadati; phylum Pseudomonadota; class Gammaproteobacteria; order Enterobacterales; family Enterobacteriaceae; genus Shigella; species Shigella sp. FJ200513. The sequence goes on from NZ_JBDYCV010000010.1 coordinate 57,341, forward strand.
GCCCAATGGAGTAGAGACTGATTCCATCATGCTCGTAAAAATGACGGTCTTCTGTCGCCAGCAAAGTATCCACCAGCAAATCAGGGAAACCACTGCGCGGCACAAACAAACGCTGCTCACCGTTTGGCGAGGAGATCATGGTGATCAGACGCGGATCAAGACGGAAGAAACCGAACTGACGGTTGTTCTCCATATTGACGATGGTCGCCAGATGATCACCATCAAAGGTCAGACGCGCACGCACCTGCCCTTCTTTACTGTCCGGGAAATCAAACGGACGGCGGATCATCTCAATGCTGTTGGCCTGCACGGTAAATTCGCCAGGACGGGTCATTTTCGACACCTGACGATACTGTGTTGCCTCCAGCAGCTTCACCATTTCGTTCTTGCTGATGGTCATATCTGGTTCAAGGTTGACCATTCGGCCATAAACTGCCGCGGGCAGTTGCCAGACCTTGCCATCAATACGGCTACGAATTTTTTGATCGAGATAAACGCCGTAAATGGCGATCAGCACGGCAAAAACGATAGCCAGTTTTAGCAGTAGCCATAGCCAGCCGCGTTTGCCACGAGGCTTACGCCCTTTGCCTTTGCCCTTACCTTTGCGCGGCATCGGTTCTTCATCCTCATAGTCATCATAATCGTCGTAATCATCGTCATCTTCGTAACGACGACGGCTTACCTTTTGTTTGACCGGACGCGTCGGTTTCCCTTTGCGTCCAATTGGCTCGCGGTCATTCCCGGCCATGCTTTTTCTCCGCAATATTCAGGCGCAAAAGCCCGATTTTCTGTTCTTCTGTTACAAGACAGAAGAAGATATCTCTCAAAATTTGCGCTCGATCGGTCCCCTCTCCCTTGAGGGAGAGGGTTAGGGTGAGGGTGAACGTGCGCGCTGATGCCCTCACCCCGGCCCTCTCCCACAGGGAGAGGGAGAAAACCAACCTTACGAATACTTTTTCGTCCGTCGCGTCGGTGCCGTGTTTGCCGGGTCGTCCGGCCAGACGTGTTTGGGATAACGCCCTTTCATCTCCTTTTGCACCTCACGATACGCCCCTTTCCAGAAGGCCCCCAAATCACGCGTGATTTGCAGCGGCCTTTGGGCAGGGGAAAGCAACTTCAGCACCAGCGGCACGCGCCCCTGGGCGATCGTCGGATTAGTGGCCTCACCAAACATCTCCTGCATTCTCACCGCCAGCGCGGGCGGGTTATCTTCATGATAACGAATGGCGATCCGGCTTCCCGTCGGCACAGTGTAATGCGCAGGCAATTCACTATCCAGACGTTGCTGCATTCCCCAATCAAGTAATCCGCGTAGTGCCTGATAAATGTCGAGTGATTTCAGGCCGCGTAGTGAATGTACGCCGGTCATATGTGGCAGCAGCCACGTTTCCAGCGTCGCCAACAAACTTTCATCATCAACCGCTGGCCAGTCATATTCCGGCAACCACTTTGCGGCGCATAACAAACGCAAGCGTAGCTGTTCCGCTTCCGCCGTCCAGTTGAGCACGCTTAAACCTTTATCACGGATGCCATTAAGCATCGCCTGATGCAACTCGTCTTCTGACGGTTTCGCCAGCGGCTGCACTTTCACCGTCAACTGACCGATTTGTAGCCGACGCCAGGCTTTCAGCGTACCTTGCGCGTCATCCCATTCCACGGTGTCAGATTGCTGCACCAGCTGCGGACAGCGTTGTACTAATTCATCAATATCGACCGGTAGCGCCAGTAAAATCCGCGCATCCGGCGAGGCGCTGCCCTGCAATAATAACGGTGCGATCAACCATTCGTGGCGGCTTAGCGCGTCGTCGGCATCGAGCATCGCTCCCATGCTGTTTGCCAGTTGATAGCGTCCATCTTGCCCACGGCGATGAGCAATGCGATCGGCAAACGCCCCGGCAAGTAGCGGCGCGATAAGCGAACTGTCTGCCTCACCGCCGCGTACGTTTAAGCGTTTTAACAGTTGCTGACTACGTTGCTGCCAGGCTGGTTGATTGCGCGAAAACGCCACGCCCAGGTCACTATTGCCCATCCGTGGCGGCTCTTCGAGAATGGCGGCAATTTTTGCCGCGGTAGCAGCTTCGTCATCGCTCTTTGCGTTAACCAGCATTGCCGCTAAACGCGGATCGTTACCCAGCGCTGCCATTTTTTGCCCTTGCGCACTAAGCCGTTCACCCTCCAGCGCCCCCAGCATTTGTAACAGGCGTTTCGCGGCCAGTAGATTCACCGTTGGCGGTTGATCCAGCCAGCTCATCTGCGCCGGATCGCTGCATCCCCATTGCAGTAATTCCATCAGCAAACCGGAAAGATCGCTTTGTAAGATCTCCGGCTCACTTTGCGCCGCGGCGCGTTCTGCTTGTTCTTTGGCGATTAAATGCAGGCTGATACCCGGCTCCAGACGCCCGGCGCGCCCGGCACGCTGCGTCATGGATGCCTGACTAACGCGTTGAGTAATCAACCGCGTAAGCCCCGTGCGCGGATCAAAGCGCGCCACACGCTCCTGGGCACAATCCACCACCAGACGAATACCTTCGATGGTTAAACTGGTTTCAGCAATATTGGTCGCCAGCACCACTTTGCGCATCCCTTGCGGTGCCGGGAGGATCGCTTTTCGCTGATCGTTCAGTGACAACACGCCATACAGCGGGCAGAGCACCACATCACTGCCGATGCGCGAAGCCAGTTGTTCCTGCACGCGCTGAATTTCTCCGACGCCAGGTAAAAATAACAGTAATGATCCACTTTCCTGACGCACCATTTCGGCGGTGGCTACCGCAACGGCTTCGTCAAAACGCTGATGCGCGGGCAGCGGTAAATAACGGCGTTCAACCGGAAACGAGCGCCCTTCTGAGATGACGACGGGCGCTTCCGGCAGCATTTGCTGCAAGCGGTCATTGTCCAGCGTAGCCGACATAATCAGCAGTTTAAGGTCATCACGCAGACCTTGTTGCACATCGAGTAACAGCGCCAACGCCAAATCCGCCTGCAAACTGCGCTCATGAAACTCATCAAGGATCACCAATCCAACACCGCTCAGTTCCGGGTCACGCTGGATCATCCGCGTCAGCACGCCTTCGGTAACCACTTCCAGGCGGGTATTCAGCCCGACGCAGTTTTGCGCACGCATCCGGTAGCCAACGGTATCGCCTGGCTTTTCGTTAAGCAGCTCCGCCAGCCGTTGCGCGACGTTACGCGCCGCCAGACGACGCGGCTCCAGCAGGATAATTTTCCCGTTAATGCCGGGATGCGCCAGCAGTTGCAGCGGCAGCCAGGTTGATTTCCCGGCCCCGGTCGGCGCACTTAATAATACCTGCGGCGCACAATCGAGAGCGGTAAGTAATTCAGGTAAGACGGCAGCAACGGGCAACGACGACACAAAACGCTCCAGAGGGTTAACATTCTTCGCGCCACATTGTAGCATCGCGGTAATTCATAACCGAGTGCCTCACATGTCTGAACCGCAACGTCTGTTCTTTGCTATCGACTTACCTGCAGAAATCCGCGAACAGATTATCCATTGGCGCGCCACACACTTCCCACCTGAGGCGGGACGTCCGGTCGCCGCCGATAATTTGCACCTGACTCTGGCATTTTTAGGCGAAGTGAGCGCAGAGAAAGAGAAGGCGCTTTCTCTTTTAGCCGGACGGATTCGTCAACCTGGTTTCACACTCACGCTTGATGACGCCGGACAATGGCTGCGTTCGCGTGTGGTGTGGTTAGGGATGCGTCAGCCTCCACGCGGCTTAATCCAGCTGGCGAATATGCTCCGTTCACAGGCTGCCCGCAGCGGTTGTTTTCAAAGCAATCGTCCGTTTCATCCACATATTACCTTATTGCGCGACGCCAGCGAGGCGGTGACATTCCCGCCGCCGGGTTTTAACTGGTCTTATGCGGTGACGGAGTTCACCCTTTACGCCTCCTCGTTTGCCCGTGGACGCACACGCTACACGCCGCTAAAACGCTGGGCGCTAACGCAATAACAAGGATTGTCGCAATGGAATTTTCTCCCCCTCTACAGCGCGCGACGCTAATTCAGCGTTACAAACGTTTTTTAGCCGATGTGATCACACCCGATGGTCGCGAATTAACGCTACACTGCCCGAATACGGGTGCGATGACCGGTTGTGCAACGCCTGGCGATACCGTCTGGTATTCGACTTCAGACAACACCAAACGGAAATACCCACACACCTGGGAATTAACTCAAAGCCAGAGCGGCGCATTTATTTGCGTCAATACGCTTTGGGCTAACAGGTTGACGAAAGAGGCTATCCTTAATGAATCAATTTCAGAACTGTCAGGCTATAGCTCGCTGAAAAGCGAAGTAAAATACGGCTCCGAACGCAGCCGTATTGACTTTATGTTGCAGGCGGATTCGCGTCCAGACTGCTATATTGAAGTGAAATCGGTTACGTTAGCGGAGAACGAACAGGGATATTTTCCCGATGCGGTCACTGAACGAGGTCAGAAACACCTTCGGGAGTTGATGAGCGTAGCGGCTGAAGGCCAGCGTGCGGTTATTTTTTTCGCCGTGCTGCATTCAGCCATTACACGGTTTTCACCCGCGCGCCACATCGATGAGAAATACGCGCAACTATTGTCAGAAGCTCAACAGAGGGGGGTAGAAATTCTGGCTTACAAAGCGGAAATTTCTGCTGAAGGCATGGCTCTTAAAAAATCACTGCCGGTTACATTGTAGTAAAGTAAGTAACTGGTTAATTTACATTCTGGTCGCGTGCGCAAATACGCTTTTCCTCACACAGTTGTCAAGTGTTACGTTTAGATAATTGCTATCCGGAAAAGCATCTGCTATTTATAGCGGCCTCATTTTTCCCCCGAACATGGGGATCGATAGTGCGTGTTAAGGAGAAGCAACATGCAAGAAGGGCAAAACCGTAAAACATCGTCCCTGAGTATTCTCGCCATCGCTGGGGTGGAACCATATCAGGAGAAGCCGGGCGAAGAGTATATGAATGAAGCCCAGCTGGCGCACTTCCGTCGTATTCTGGAAGCATGGCGTAATCAACTCAGGGATGAAGTCGATCGCACCGTTACACATATGCAGGATGAAGCAGCCAACTTCCCGGACCCGGTAGACCGTGCAGCCCAGGAAGAAGAGTTCAGCCTCGAACTGCGTAACCGCGATCGCGAGCGTAAGCTGATCAAAAAGATCGAGAAGACGCTGAAAAAAGTGGAAGACGAAGATTTCGGCTACTGCGAATCCTGCGGTGTTGAAATTGGTATTCGCCGTCTGGAAGCGCGCCCGACAGCCGATCTGTGCATCGACTGCAAAACGCTGGCTGAAATTCGCGAAAAACAGATGGCTGGCTAATTACAGCCGTTCCATCACGTTTACCACAGGCGGGAAATGCTCCCGCCTTATTTTTTGTTCAAAGAGATGACAGACACACAGTATATTGGCCGCTTCGCCCCCTCTCCTTCCGGCGAGCTTCATTTTGGCTCTCTGATCGCCGCGCTCGGCAGCTATTTGCAGGCTCGCGCCCGGCAAGGTCGCTGGCTGGTACGCATAGAAGATATCGACCCGCCTCGTGAAGTTCCCGGTGCCGCAGAAACTATCCTGCGCCAGCTGGAACATTACGGTCTGCACTGGGACGGCGATGTTCTCTGGCAATCGCAACGTCACGACGCCTATCGTGAAGCACTCGCCTGGTTACATGAACAAGGACTAAGTTATTACTGCACCTGTACGCGTGCGCGTATTCAAAGCATTGGCGGTATTTACGACGGTCATTGCCGGGTGTTGCATCATGGACCAGACAACGCCGCAGTGCGTATCCGCCAGCAGCATCCGGTCACGCAATTTACTGACCTGCTGCGAGGCATTATTCACGCCGACGAAAAACTGGCACGGGAAGATTTTATCATTCATCGCCGTGATGGGTTGTTCGCCTACAACCTGGCTGTTGTGGTTGATGATCATTTCCAGGGCGTTACAGAAATAGTGCGTGGGGCTGATCTGATTGAACCAACAGTAAGGCAAATCCCGCTGTACCAGCTTTTTGGCTGGAAAGTGCCAGATTACATTCATCTGCCGCTGGCGCTTAATCCACAAGGCGCTAAACTTTCCAAGCAGAATCATGCGCCTGCGTTGCCGAAAGGCGATCCACGCCCGGTACTAATCGCGGCACTTCAATTTCTGGGGCAGCAGGCAGAAGCACACTGGCAGGATTTCAGCGTCGAGCAAATCCTTCAGTCAGCCGTCAAAAACTGGATGCTGACCGCCGTGCCCGAGTCGGCAATTGTAAATTCAACATTCTCAAATGCGTCATGCTGAGCTATGATTAGCCGCTATTTTTTTGTCCTGAATGATGTTTGACACTACCGAGGTGTACTATTTTTACCCGAGTCGCTAATTTTTGCCGCAAGGTGCTAAGCCGCGAGGAAAGCGAGGCTGAACAGGCAGTCGCCCGTCCACAGGTGACGGTGATCCCGCGTGAGCAGCATGCTATTTCCCGCAAAGATATCAGTGAAAATGCCCTGAAGGTAATGTACAGGCTCAACAAAGCGGGATACGAAGCCTGGCTGGTTGGCGGCGGCGTGCGCGACCTGTTACTTGGCAAAAAGCCGAAAGATTTTGACGTAACCACTAACGCCACGCCTGAGCAGGTGCGCAAACTGTTCCGTAACTGCCGCCTGGTGGGTCGCCGTTTCCGTCTGGCTCATGTAATGTTTGGCCCGGAGATTATCGAAGTTGCGACCTTCCGTGGACACCACGAAGGTAACGTCAGCGACCGCACGACCTCCCAACGCGGGCAAAACGGCATGTTGCTGCGCGACAACATTTTCGGCTCCATCGAAGAAGACGCCCAGCGCCGCGATTTCACTATCAACAGCCTGTATTACAGCGTAGCGGATTTTACCGTCCGTGATTACGTTGGTGGTATGAAGGATCTGAAGGACGGCGTTATCCGTCTGATTGGTAACCCGGAAACGCGCTACCGTGAAGATCCGGTACGTATGCTGCGCGCGGTACGTTTTGCCGCCAAATTGGGTATGCGCATCAGCCCGGAAACCGCAGAACCGATCCCTCGCCTCGCTACCCTGCTGAACGATATCCCACCGGCACGCCTGTTTGAAGAATCGCTTAAACTGCTACAAGCGGGCTACGGTTACGAAACCTATAAGCTGTTGTGTGAATATCATCTGTTCCAGCCGCTGTTCCCGACCATTACCCGCTACTTCACGGAAAATGGCGACAGCCCGATGGAGCGGATCATTGAACAGGTGCTGAAGAATACCGATACGCGTATCCATAACGATATGCGCGTGAACCCGGCGTTCTTGTTTGCCGCCATGTTCTGGTACCCACTGCTGGAGACGGCACAGAAGATCGCCCAGGAAAGCGGCCTGACCTATCACGACGCTTTCGCGCTGGCGATGAACGACGTGCTGGACGAAGCCTGCCGTTCACTGGCAATCCCGAAACGTCTGACGACGTTAACCCGCGATATCTGGCAGTTGCAGTTGCGTATGTCCCGTCGTCAGGGTAAACGCGCATGGAAACTGCTGGAGCATCCTAAGTTCCGTGCGGCTTATGACCTGTTGGCCTTGCGAGCTGAAGTTGAACGTAATGCTGAACTGCAGCGTCTGGTGAAATGGTGGGGTGAGTTCCAGGTTTCCGCACCACCAGATCAAAAAGGGATGCTTAACGAGCTGGATGAAGAACCGTCACCGCGTCGTCGTACTCGTCGTCCACGCAAACGCGCACCGCGTCGTGAGGGTACCACATGACAGTGGCGTATATTGCCATAGGCAGCAATCTGGCCTCTCCGCTGGAGCAGGTCAATGCTGCCCTGAAAGCATTAGGCGATATCCCTGAAAGCCGCATTCTTGCCGTTTCTTCGTTTTACCGCACCCCACCGCTGGGGCCGCAAGATCAACCCGATTACCTCAACGCCGCCGTGGCGCTTGAAACTTCGCCCGCCCCGGAAGAGTTACTCAACCATACACAGCGCATAGAACTGCAACAGGGTCGTGTTCGTAAAGCTGAACGCTGGGGACCACGCACGCTGGATCTCGATATCATGCTGTTTGGTAATGAAGTGATAAATACCGAACGCCTGACCGTTCCGCACTACGATATGAAGAATCGTGGATTTATGCTGTGGCCGCTGTTTGAGATTGCACCGGAGCTGGCGTTTCCTGATGGGGAGACGTTGCGTGAAGTCTTACATACAAGAGCATTTGACAAATTAAGCAAATGGTAATTTATTTATATTACGAATATAAATATTTTCTGAAAATCATACATCCTCTCTTTCCTTAATAAAAATTTTAGTTTAAACATTTTTGCAGAAACATAATATAAATTCCCGCAGATAAATATCAATCCCATCGCCGGTAATGACTCCAACTTACTGATAGTGTTTTATGTTCAGATAATGCCCGATGACCTTGTCATGCAGCTCCACCGA
>NZ_JBDYCV010000011.1:0-60575 GCF_040495915.1 Shigella sp. FJ200513
CGGTGGAGCTGCATGACAAGGTCATCGGGCATTATCTGAACATAAAACACTATCAGTAAGTTGGAGTCATTACCGGACATCAATATCCTTAAAGTAAATAAGACTATTCCTGACTATTATTGATAAATGGTTTTAAACCCGCCCGTTAATTAACTCACCAGCTGAAATTCACAATAATTAAGTGATATCGACAGCGCGTTTTTGCATTATTTTGTTACATGCGGCGATGAATTGCCGATTTAACAAACACTTTTCTTTGCTTTTGCGCAAACCCGCTGGCATCAAGCGCCACACAGACGTAACAAGGACTGTTAACCGGGGAAGATATGTCCTAAAATGCCGCTCGCGTCGCAAACTGACACTTTATATTTGCTGTGGAAAATAGTGAGTCATTTTAAAACAGTGATGACGATGAGGGATTTTTTCTTACAGCTATTCATAACGTTAATTTGCTTCGCACGTTGGACGTAAAATAAACAACGCTGATATTAGCCGTAAACATCGGGTTTTTTACCTCGGTATGCCTTGTGACTGGCTTGACAAGCTTTTCCTCCGCTCCGTAAACTCCTTTCAGTGGGAAATTGTGGGGCAAAGTGGGAATAAGGGGTGAGGCTGGCATGTTCCGGGGAGCAACGTTAGTCAATCTCGACAGCAAAGGGCGCTTATCAGTGCCTACCCGTTATCGGGAACAGCTGCTTGAGAACGCTGCCGGTCAAATGGTTTGCACCATTGACATTCATCACCCGTGCCTGCTGCTTTACCCCCTGCCTGAATGGGAAATTATCGAGCAAAAATTATCGCGTCTGTTGAGCATGAACCCGGTTGAGCGCCGTGTGCAGCGCCTACTGTTAGGTCATGCCAGCGAATGTCAGATGGATGGCGCAGGTCGATTGTTAATCGCGCCAGTACTGCGGCAACATGCCGGGCTGACAAAAGAAGTGATGCTGGTTGGACAGTTCAACAAGTTTGAGCTGTGGGATGAAACAACCTGGCATCAACAGGTCAAGGAAGATATCGACGCAGAGCAGTTGGCTACCGGAGACTTATCGGAGCGACTGCAGGACTTGTCTCTATAAAATGATGGAAAACTATAAACATACTACGGTGCTGCTGGATGAAGCCGTTAATGGCCTCAATATCCGTCCTGATGGCATCTACATTGATGGGACTTTTGGTCGCGGTGGTCACTCACGTCTGATCCTCTCGCAGCTTGGCGAAGAGGGGCGTTTGCTGGCGATCGATCGCGACCCGCAGGCTATCGCCGTTGCGAAGACTATTGATGATCCGCGCTTCTCCATCATCCACGGACCTTTCTCCGCGCTGGGCGAATACGTTGCCGAGCGCGATCTTATTGGCAAGATCGACGGCATTCTCCTCGATCTTGGCGTCTCTTCACCGCAACTTGATGATGCTGAACGCGGCTTTTCCTTTATGCGCGATGGTCCGCTGGACATGCGTATGGACCCAACCCGTGGGCAGTCAGCCGCTGAATGGCTACAAACCGCAGAAGAAGCCGATATCGCCTGGGTATTGAAAACCTATGGTGAAGAGCATTTTGCCAAACGCATTGCCCGCGCCATTGTCGAGCGTAACCGCGAACAGCCGATGACCCGCACCAAAGAACTGGCGGAAGTCGTGGCTGCTGCAACGCCGGTGAAAGATAAGTTTAAACATCCCGCGACCCGTACCTTCCAGGCGGTGCGCATTTGGGTAAACAGTGAACTGGAGGAGATAGAGCAGGCGCTAAAAAGCTCGCTCAACGTGCTGGCCCCGGGTGGGCGGCTTTCGATCATCAGCTTCCACTCGCTGGAAGACCGTATTGTGAAACGTTTTATGCGTGAAAACAGCCGCGGTCCGCAAGTTCCGGCAGGGTTACCGATGACTGAAGAGCAGCTCAAAAAACTGGGTGGCCGTCAGCTGCGAGCACTAGGCAAGTTAATGCCGGGCGAAGAAGAGGTGGCTGAGAACCCTCGTGCCCGTAGTTCAGTTCTGCGTATTGCAGAGAGGACGAACGCATGATCAGCAGAGTGACAGAAGCTCTAAGCAAAGTTAAAGGATCGATGGGAAGCCACGAGCGCCATGCATTGCCTGGTGTTATCGGTGACGATCTTTTGCGATTTGGGAAGCTGCCACTCTGCCTGTTCATTTGCATTATTTTGACGGCGGTGACCGTGGTAACCACGGCGCACCATACCCGTTTACTGACCGCTCAGCGCGAACAACTGGTGCTGGAGCGAGATGCTTTAGACATTGAATGGCGCAACCTGATCCTTGAAGAGAATGCGCTCGGCGACCATAGCCGGGTGGAAAGGATCGCCACGGAAAAGCTGCAAATGCAGCATGTTGATCCGTCACAAGAAAATATCGTAGTGCAAAAATAAGGATAAACGCGACGCATGAAAGCAGCGGCGAAAACGCAGAAACCAAAACGTCAGGAAGAACATGCCAACTTTATCAGTTGGCGTTTTGCGTTGTTATGCGGCTGTATTCTCCTGGCGCTGGCTTTTCTGCTCGGACGCGTAGCGTGGTTACAAGTTATCTCCCCGGATATGCTGGTGAAAGAGGGCGACATGCGTTCTCTTCGCGTTCAGCAAGTTTCCACCTCCCGCGGCATGATTACTGACCGTTCTGGTCGCCCGTTAGCGGTGAGCGTGCCGGTAAAAGCGATTTGGGCTGACCCGAAAGAAGTGCATGACGCTGGCGGTATCAGCGTCGGTGACCGCTGGAAGGCGCTGGCTAACGCGCTCAATATTCCGCTGGATCAGCTTTCTGCCCGCATTAACGCCAACCCGAAAGGGCGCTTTATTTATCTGGCGCGTCAGGTAAACTCTGACATGGCGGACTACATCAAAAAACTGAAACTGCCGGGGATTCATCTGCGTGAAGAGTCTCGCCGTTACTATCCGTCCGGCGAAGTGACTGCTCACCTCATCGGCTTTACTAACGTCGATAGTCAAGGGATTGAGGGCGTTGAGAAGAGTTTCGATAAATGGCTTACCGGGCAGCCGGGTGAGCGCATTGTGCGTAAAGACCGCTATGGTCGCGTAATTGAAGATATTTCTTCTACTGACAGCCAGGCAGCGCACAACCTGGCGCTGAGTATTGATGAACGCCTGCAGGCGCTGGTTTATCGCGAACTGAACAACGCGGTGGCCTTTAACAAGGCTGAATCTGGTAGCGCCGTGCTGGTGGATGTCAACACAGGTGAAGTGCTGGCGATGGCTAACAGCCCGTCATACAACCCTAACAATCTGAGCGGCACGCCGAAAGAGGCGATGCGTAACCGTACCATCACCGACGTGTTTGAACCGGGCTCAACGGTTAAACCGATGGTGGTGATGACCGCGTTGCAACGTGGCGTGGTGCGGGAAAACTCGGTACTCAATACCATTCCTTATCGAATTAACGGCCACGAAATCAAAGACGTGGCACGCTACAGCGAATTAACCCTGACCGGGGTATTACAGAAGTCGAGTAACGTCGGTGTTTCCAAGCTGGCGTTAACGATGCCGTCCTCAGCGTTAGTAGATACTTACTCACGTTTTGGACTGGGAAAAGCGACCAATTTGGGGTTGGTCGGAGAACGCAGTGGCTTATATCCTCAAAAACAACGGTGGTCTGACATAGAGAGGGCCACCTTCTCTTTCGGCTACGGGCTAATGGTAACACCGTTACAGTTAGCGCGAGTCTACGCAACTATCGGCAGCTACGGCATTTATCGCCCACTGTCGATTACCAAAGTTGACCCCCCGGTTCCCGGTGAACGTGTCTTCCCGGAATCCATTGTTCGCACCGTGGTGCATATGATGGAAAGCGTGGCGCTACCAGGCGGCGGCGGCGTGAAGGCGGCGATTAAAGGCTATCGTATCGCCATTAAAACCGGTACCGCGAAAAAGGTCGGGCCGGACGGTCGCTACATCAATAAATATATTGCTTATACCGCAGGCGTTGCGCCTGCGAGTCAGCCGCGCTTCGCGCTGGTTGTTGTTATCAACGATCCGCAGGCGGGTAAATACTACGGCGGCGCCGTTTCCGCGCCGGTCTTTGGTGCCATCATGGGCGGCGTATTGCGTACCATGAACATCGAGCCGGATGCGCTGACAACGGGCGATAAAAATGAATTTGTGATTAATCAAGGCGAGGGGACAGGTGGCAGATCGTAATTTGCGCGACCTTCTTGCTCCGTGGGTGCCAGACGCACCTTCGCGAGCACTGCGAGAGATGACACTCGACAGCCGTGTGGCTGCGGCGGGCGATCTCTTTGTAGCTGTAGTAGGTCATCAGGCGGACGGGCGTCGATATATCCCGCAGGCGATAGCGCAAGGTGTGGCTGCCATTATTGCAGAGGCGAAAGATGAGGCGACCGACGGTGAAATCCGTGAAATGCACGGCGTACCGGTCATCTATCTCAGCCAGCTCAACGAGCGTTTATCTGCACTGGCGGGCCGCTTTTACCATGAACCCTCTGACAATTTACGTCTCGTAGGCGTAACGGGCACCAACGGCAAAACCACGACGACCCAGCTTCTGGCGCAGTGGAGCCAACTGCTTGGCGAAACCAGCGCGGTAATGGGCACCGTTGGTAACGGTCTGCTGGGGAAAGTGATCCCGACAGAAAATACTACCGGTTCGGCAGTTGATGTTCAGCATGAGCTGGCGGGGCTGGTGGATCAGGGCGCGACTTTTTGCGCAATGGAAGTTTCCTCCCACGGGCTGGTACAGCACCGTGTGGCGGCATTGAAATTTCCGGCGTCGGTCTTTACCAACTTAAGCCGCGATCACCTTGATTATCATGGTGATATGGAACACTACGAAGCTGCGAAATGGCTGCTTTATTCTGAACATCATTGCGGTCAGGCGATTATTAACGCCGACGATGAAGTGGGCCGCCGCTGGCTGGCAAAACTGCCGGACGCGGTTGCGGTATCAATGGAAGATCATATCAATCCGAACTGTCACGGACGCTGGTTGAAAGCGACCGAAGTGAACTATCACGACAGCGGCGCGACCATTCGCTTTAGTTCAAGCTGGGGCGATGGCGAAATTGAAAGCCATCTGATGGGCGCTTTTAACGTCAGCAACCTGTTGCTCGCGCTGGCAACACTGCTGGCGCTGGGCTATCCACTGGCTGATCTGCTGAAAACCGCCGCGCGTCTGCAACCGGTTTGCGGACGTATGGAAGTGTTCACTGCGCCAGGCAAACCGACGGTGGTGGTGGATTACGCGCATACGCCGGATGCACTGGAAAAAGCCTTACAGGCGGCGCGCCTGCACTGTGCGGGCAAGCTGTGGTGCGTCTTTGGCTGTGGTGGCGATCGCGATAAAGGTAAGCGTCCACTGATGGGCGCAATTGCCGAAGAGTTTGCTGACGTGGCGGTGGTGACGGACGATAACCCGCGTACCGAAGAACCGCGTGCCATCATCAACGATATTCTGGCGGGAATGTTAGATGCCGGACATGCCAAAGTGATGGAAGGCCGTGCTGAAGCGGTGACTTGCGCCGTTATGCAGGCTAAAGAGAATGATGTGGTACTGGTCGCGGGCAAAGGCCATGAGGATTACCAGATTGTTGGCAATCAGCGTCTGGACTACTCCGATCGCGTCACGGTGGCGCGTCTGCTGGGGGGGATTGCATGATTAGCGTAACCCTTAGCCAACTTACCGATATTCTCAACGGTGAACTGCAAGGTGCAGATATCACCCTTGATGCTGTAACCACTGATACCCGAAAACTGACGCCGGGCTGCCTGTTTGTTGCCCTGAAAGGTGAACGTTTTGATGCCCACGATTTTGCCGACCAGGCGAAAGCTGGCGGCGCAGGCGCACTACTGGTTAGCCGTCCGCTGGACATCGACCTGCCGCAGTTAATCGTCAAGGATACGCGTCTGGCGTTTGGTGAACTGGCTGCATGGGTTCGCCAGCAAGTTCCGGCGCTCGTGGTTGCTCTGACGGGGTCCTCCGGCAAAACCTCCGTTAAAGAGATGACGGCGGCGATTTTAAGCCAGTGCGGCAACACGCTTTATACGGCAGGCAATCTCAACAACGACATCGGTGTACCGATGACGCTGTTGCGCTTAACGCCGGAATACGATTACGCAGTTATTGAACTTGGCGCGAACCATCAGGGCGAGATTGCCTGGACTGTGAGTCTGACTCGCCCGGAAGCGGCGCTGGTCAACAACCTGGCAGCGGCGCATCTGGAAGGTTTTGGCTCGCTTGCGGGTGTCGCGAAAGCGAAAGGTGAAATCTTTAGCGGCCTGCCGGAAAACGGTATCGCCATTATGAACGCCGACAACAACGACTGGCTGAACTGGCAGAGCGTAATTGGCTCACGCAAAGTGTGGCGTTTCTCACCCAATGCCGCCAACAGCGATTTCACCGCCACCAATATCCATGTGACCTCGCACGGTATGGAATTTACCCTACAAACCCCAACCGGTAGCGTCGATGTTCTGCTGCCGTTGCCGGGGCGTCACAATATTGCGAATGCGCTGGCAGCCGCTGCGCTCTCCATGTCCGTGGGCGCAACGCTTGATGCTATCAAAGCGGGGCTGGCAAATCTGAAAGCTGTTCCTGGCCGTCTGTTCCCCATCCAACTGGCAGAAAACCAGTTGCTGCTCGACGACTCCTACAACGCCAATGTCGGTTCAATGACCGCAGCTGTTCAGGTACTGGCTGAAATGCCGGGCTACCGCGTGCTGGTGGTGGGCGATATGGCGGAACTGGGCGCTGAAAGCGAAGCCTGCCATGTACAGGTGGGTGAGGCGGCAAAAGCTGCTGGTATTGACCGCGTGTTAAGCATGGGTAAACAAAGCCATGCTATCAGCACCGCCAGCGGCGTTGGCGAACATTTTGCTGATAAAACTGCGTTAATTACGCGTCTTAAATCACTGATTGCTGAGCAACAGGTAATTACGATTTTAGTTAAGGGTTCACGTAGTGCTGCCATGGAAGAGGTAGTACGCGCTTTACAGGAGAATGGGACATGTTAGTTTGGCTGGCCGAACATTTGGTCAAATATTATTCCGGCTTTAACGTCTTTTCCTATCTGACGTTTCGCGCCATCGTCAGCCTGCTGACCGCGCTGTTCATCTCATTGTGGATGGGCCCGCGCATGATTGCTCATTTGCAAAAACTTTCCTTTGGTCAGGTAGTGCGTAACGACGGTCCTGAATCACACTTCAGCAAGCGCGGTACGCCGACCATGGGCGGGATTATGATCCTGACAGCGATTGTGATCTCCGTGCTGCTGTGGGCTTACCCGTCCAATCCGTACGTCTGGTGCGTGTTGGTGGTGCTGGTAGGTTACGGTGTTATTGGCTTTGTTGATGATTATCGCAAAGTGGTGCGTAAAGACACCAAAGGGTTGATCGCTCGTTGGAAATATTTCTGGATGTCGGTCATTGCGCTGGGTGTTGCTTTCGCTTTGTACCTTGCCGGCAAAGACACGCCCGCAACGCAGCTGGTGGTCCCATTCTTTAAAGATGTGATGCCGCAACTGGGGCTGTTCTACATTCTGCTGGCTTACTTCGTCATTGTGGGTACTGGCAACGCGGTAAACCTGACCGATGGTCTTGACGGTCTGGCAATTATGCCGACCGTATTTGTCGCCGGTGGTTTTGCGCTGGTGGCGTGGGCGACCGGCAACATGAACTTTGCCAGCTATTTACACATACCGTATCTGCGACACGCCGGGGAACTGGTTATTGTCTGTACCGCGATAGTCGGGGCAGGACTGGGCTTCCTGTGGTTTAACACCTATCCGGCGCAGGTCTTTATGGGCGATGTCGGTTCGCTGGCGTTAGGTGGTGCGTTAGGCATTATCGCCGTACTGCTACGTCAGGAATTCCTGCTGGTGATTATGGGGGGCGTGTTCGTGGTAGAAACGCTTTCTGTCATCCTGCAGGTCGGCTCCTTTAAACTGCGCGGACAACGTATTTTCCGCATGGCACCGATTCATCACCACTATGAACTGAAAGGCTGGCCGGAACCGCGCGTCATTGTGCGTTTCTGGATTATTTCGCTGATGCTGGTCCTGATTGGTCTGGCAACGCTGAAGGTACGTTAATCATGGCTGATTACCAGGGTAAAAATGTTGTCATTATCGGCCTGGGCCTCACCGGGCTTTCCTGCGTGGACTTTTTCCTCGCTCGCGGTGTGACGCCGCGCGTTATGGATACGCGTATGACACCGCCTGGCCTGGATAAATTACCCGAAGCCGTAGAACGCCACACGGGCAGTCTGAATGATGAATGGCTGATGGCGGCAGATCTGATTGTCGCCAGTCCCGGTATTGCACTGGCGCATCCATCCTTAAGCGCTGCCGCTGATGCCGGAATCGAAATCGTTGGCGATATCGAGCTGTTTTGTCGCGAAGCACAAGCACCGATTGTGGCGATTACCGGTTCTAACGGCAAAAGCACGGTCACCACGCTAGTGGGTGAAATGGCGAAAGCGGCGGGGGTTAACGTTGGTGTGGGTGGCAATATTGGCCTGCCTGCGTTGATGCTACTGGATGATGAGTGTGAACTGTACGTGCTGGAACTGTCGAGCTTCCAGCTGGAAACCACCTCCAGCTTACAGGCGGTAGCAGCGACCATTCTGAACGTGACTGAAGATCATATGGATCGCTACCCGTTTGGTTTACAACAGTATCGTGCAGCAAAACTGCGCATTTACGAAAACGCGAAAGTTTGCGTGGTTAATGCTGATGATGCCTTAACAATGCCGATTCGCGGTGCGGATGAACGCTGCGTCAGCTTTGGCGTCAACATGGGTGACTATCACCTGAATCATCAGCAGGGCGAAACCTGGCTGCGGGTTAAAGGCGAGAAAGTGCTGAATGTGAAAGAGATGAAACTTTCCGGGCAGCATAACTACACCAATGCGCTGGTGGCGCTGGCGCTGGCAGATGCCGCAGGGTTACCGCGCGCCAGCAGCCTGAAAGCGTTAACCACCTTCACCGGTCTGCCGCATCGCTTTGAAGTGGTGCTGGAGCATAACGGTGTGCGCTGGATTAACGATTCAAAAGCGACCAACGTCGGCAGTACGGAAGCGGCGCTGAATGGCCTGCACGTAGACGGCACGCTGCATTTGTTGCTGGGCGGCGATGGTAAATCGGCGGACTTTAGCCCACTGGTGCGTTACCTGAATGGCGATAACGTACGTCTGTATTGTTTCGGTCGTGACGGCGCGCAGCTGGCGGCGCTACGCCCGGAAGTGGCAGAACAAACCGAAACTATGGAACAGGCTATGCGCTTGCTGGCTCCGCGTGTTCAGCCGGGCGATATGGTTCTGCTCTCCCCGGCCTGTGCCAGCCTTGATCAGTTCAAGAACTTTGAACAACGAGGCAATGAGTTTGCCCGTCTGGCGAAGGAGTTAGGTTGATGCGTTTATCTCTCCCTCGCCTGAAAATGCCGCGCCTGCCAGGATTCAGTATCCTGGTCTGGATCTCCACGGCGCTAAAGGGCTGGGTGATGGGCTCGCGGGAAAAAGATACCGACAGCCTGATCATGTACGATCGCACCTTACTGTGGCTGACCTTCGGCCTCGCGGCGATTGGCTTTATCATGGTGACCTCGGCGTCAATGCCCATAGGGCAACGCTTAACCAACGATCCGTTCTTCTTCGCGAAGCGTGATGGTGTCTATCTGATTTTGGCGTTTATTCTGGCGATCATTACGCTGCGTCTGCCGATGGAGTTCTGGCAACGCTACAGTGCCACGATGCTGCTCGGATCTATCATCCTGCTGATGATCGTGCTGGTAGTGGGTAGCGCTGTTAAAGGGGCATCGCGTTGGATCGATCTCGGTTTGCTGCGTATCCAGCCTGCGGAGCTGACAAAACTGTCGCTGTTTTGCTATATCGCCAACTATCTGGTGCGTAAAGGCGACGAAGTACGTAATAACCTGCGCGGCTTCCTGAAACCGATGGGCGTGATTCTGGTGTTGGCAGTGTTACTGCTGGCACAGCCAGACCTTGGTACGGTGGTGGTGTTGTTTGTGACTACGCTGGCGATGTTGTTCCTGGCGGGAGCGAAATTGTGGCAGTTCATTGCCATTATCGGTATGGGCATTTCAGCGGTTGTGTTGCTGATCCTCGCCGAACCGTACCGTATCCGCCGTGTTACCGCATTCTGGAACCCGTGGGAAGATCCCTTTGGCAGCGGCTATCAGTTAACGCAATCGCTGATGGCGTTTGGTCGCGGCGAACTTTGGGGGCAAGGTTTAGGTAATTCGGTACAAAAACTGGAGTATCTGCCGGAAGCGCACACTGACTTTATTTTCGCCATTATCGGCGAAGAATTAGGTTATGTCGGTGTGGTACTAGCACTTTTAATGGTATTCTTCGTCGCTTTTCGTGCGATGTCGATTGGCCGCAAAGCATTAGAAATTGACCACCGTTTTTCCGGTTTTCTCGCCTGTTCTATTGGCATCTGGTTTAGCTTCCAGGCGCTGGTTAACGTAGGCGCGGCGGCGGGGATGTTACCGACCAAAGGTCTGACATTGCCGCTAATCAGTTACGGTGGTTCGAGCTTACTGATTATGTCGACAGCCATCATGATGCTGTTGCGTATTGATTATGAAACGCGTCTGGAGAAAGCGCAGGCGTTTGTACGAGGTTCACGATGAGTGGTCAAGGAAAGCGATTAATGGTGATGGCAGGCGGAACCGGTGGACATGTATTCCCGGGACTGGCGGTTGCGCACTATCTAATGGCTCAGGGTTGGCAAGTTCGCTGGCTGGGGACTGCCGACCGTATGGAAGCGGACTTAGTGCCAAAACATGGCATCGAAATTGATTTCATTCGTATCTCTGGTTTGCGTGGAAAAGGTATAAAAGCACTGATAGCTGCGCCGCTGCGTATCTTCAACGCCTGGCGTCAGGCGCGGGCGATTATGAAAGCGTACAAACCTGACGTGGTACTCGGTATGGGCGGCTATGTATCAGGTCCAGGTGGTCTGGCCGCGTGGTCGTTAGGCATTCCGGTTGTACTTCATGAACAAAACGGTATTGCGGGCTTAACCAATAAATGGCTGGCGAAGATTGCTACCAAAGTGATGCAGGCGTTTCCAGGCGCTTTCCCTAATGCGGAAGTGGTGGGTAACCCGGTGCGTACCGATGTGCTGGCGCTGCCGTTGCCGCAGCAACGTTTGGCTGGACGTGAAGGTCCGGTTCGTGTGTTGGTAGTGGGTGGTTCCCAGGGCGCACGCATTCTTAACCAGACAATGCCGCAGGTTGCTGCGAAACTGGGTGATTCAGTCACTATCTGGCATCAGAGCGGCAAAGGTTCGCAACAATCCGTTGAACAGGCGTATGCCGAAGCGGGGCAACCGCAGCATAAAGTGACTGAATTTATTGATGATATGGCGGCGGCGTATGCGTGGGCGGATGTCGTCGTTTGCCGCTCCGGTGCTTTAACTGTGAGTGAAATCGCCGCGGCAGGACTACCGGCGTTGTTTGTGCCGTTTCAACATAAAGACCGCCAGCAATACTGGAATGCGCTACCGCTGGAAAAAGCGGGCGCAGCCAAAATTATCGAGCAGCCACAGCTTAGCGTGGATGCTGTCGCCAACACCCTGGCCGGGTGGTCGCGAGAAACCTTATTAACCATGGCAGAACGCGCCCGCGCTGCATCCATTCCGGATGCCACCGAGCGAGTGGCAAATGAAGTGAGCCGGGCTGCCCGGGCGTAATTGTAGCGATGCCTTTTGCATCGTATGAATTTAAGAAGTTAATGGCGTAAAGAATGAATACACAACAATTGGCAAAACTGCGTTCCATCGTGCCCGAAATGCGTCGCGTTCGGCACATACATTTTGTCGGCATTGGTGGTGCCGGTATGGGCGGTATTGCCGAAGTTCTGGCCAATGAAGGTTATCAGATCAGTGGTTCCGATTTAGCGCCAAATCCGGTCACGCAGCAGTTACTGAATCTGGGTGCGACGATTTATTTCAACCATCGCCCGGAAAACGTACGTGATGCCAGCGTGGTCGTTGTTTCCAGCGCCATTTCTGCCGACAACCCGGAAATTGTCGCAGCTCATGAAGCGCGTATTCCGGTGATCCGTCGTGCCGAAATGCTGGCTGAGTTAATGCGTTTTCGTCATGGCATCGCCATTGCAGGAACGCACGGCAAAACGACAACTACCGCGATGGTTTCCAGCATCTACGCAGAAGCGGGGCTCGACCCAACCTTCGTTAACGGCGGGCTGGTAAAAGCGGCGGGGGTTCATGCGCGTTTGGGGCATGGTCGGTACCTGATTGCCGAAGCAGATGAGAGTGATGCATCGTTCCTGCATCTGCAACCGATGGTGGCGATTGTCACCAATATCGAAGCCGACCACATGGATACCTACCAGGGCGACTTTGAGAATTTAAAACAGACCTTTATTAATTTTCTGCACAACCTGCCTTTTTACGGTCGTGCGGTGATGTGTGTTGATGATCCGGTGATCCGCGAATTGTTACCGCGTGTGGGACGTCAGACCACAACTTACGGCTTCAGCGAAGATGCCGACGTGCGTGTAGAAGATTATCAGCAGATTGGCCCGCAGGGGCACTTTACGCTGCTGCGTCAGGACAAAGAGCCGATGTGCGTCACCCTGAATGCGCCAGGCCGTCATAACGCGCTGAACGCCGCAGCTGCGGTTGCGGTTGCTACGGAAGAGGGAATTGACGACGAGGCTATTTTGCGTGCGCTGGAGAGCTTCCAGGGGACTGGTCGCCGTTTTGATTTCCTCGGTGAATTCCCGCTGGAGCCAGTGAATGGTAAAAGCGGTACGGCAATGCTGGTCGATGACTACGGCCACCACCCGACGGAAGTTGACGCCACCATTAAAGCGGCGCGCGCAGGCTGGCCGGATAAAAACCTGGTAATGCTGTTTCAGCCGCACCGTTTTACCCGTACGCGCGACCTGTATGATGATTTCGCCAATGTGCTGACGCAGGTTGATACCCTGTTGATGCTGGAAGTGTATCCGGCTGGCGAAGCGCCAATTCCGGGAGCGGACAGCCGTTCGCTGTGTCGCACAATTCGTGGACGTGGGAAAATTGATCCCATTCTGGTGCCGGACCCTGCGCAGGTAGCCGAGATGCTGGCACCGGTATTAACCGGTAACGACCTGATTCTCGTTCAGGGGGCTGGTAATATCGGAAAAATTGCCCGTTCTTTAGCTGAAATCAAACTGAAGCCGCAAACTCCGGAGGAAGAACAACATGACTGATAAAATCGCGGTCCTGTTGGGCGGGACTTCCGCTGAGCGGGAAGTTTCTCTGAATTCTGGCGCAGCGGTGTTAGCCGGGCTGCGTGAAGGCGGTATTGATGCGTATCCTGTCGACCCGAAAGAAGTCGACGTGACGCAACTGAAGTCGATGGGTTTTCAGAAAGTGTTTATCGCGCTACACGGTCGCGGCGGTGAAGATGGTACGCTGCAGGGCATGCTCGAGCTGATGGGCTTGCCTTATACCGGCAGCGGAGTGATGGCATCTGCGCTTTCAATAGATAAACTACGCAGCAAACTTCTGTGGCAAGGTGCCGGTTTACCGGTCGCGCCGTGGGTAGCGTTAACCCGCGCAGAGTTTGAAAAAGGCCTGAGCGATAAGCAGTTAGCAGAAATTTCTGCTCTGGGTTTGCCGGTTATCGTTAAGCCGAGCCGCGAAGGTTCCAGTGTGGGAATGTCAAAAGTAGTAGCAGAAAATGCTCTACAAGATGCATTAAGATTGGCATTTCAGCACGATGAAGAAGTATTGATTGAAAAATGGCTAAGTGGGCCGGAGTTCACGGTTGCGATACTCGGTGAAGAAATTTTACCGTCAATACGTATTCAACCGTCCGGAACCTTCTATGATTATGAGGCGAAGTATCTCTCTGATGAGACACAGTATTTCTGCCCCGCAGGTCTGGAAGCGTCACAAGAGGCCAATTTGCAGGCATTAGTGCTGAAAGCATGGACGACGTTAGGTTGCAAAGGATGGGGACGTATTGACGTTATGCTGGACAGTGATGGACAGTTTTATCTGCTGGAAGCCAATACCTCACCGGGTATGACCAGCCACAGCCTGGTGCCGATGGCGGCACGTCAGGCAGGTATGAGCTTCTCGCAGTTGGTAGTACGAATTCTGGAACTGGCGGACTAATATGTCGCAGGCTGCTCTGAACACGCGAAACAGCGAAGAAGAGGTTTCTTCTCGCCGCAATAATGGAACGCGTCTGGCGGGGATCCTTTTCCTGCTGACCGTTTTAACGACAGTGTTGGTGAGCGGCTGGGTCGTGTTGAGCTGGATGGAAGATGCGCAACGCCTGCCGCTCTCAAAGCTGGTGTTGACCGGTGAACGCCATTACACGCGTAATGACGATATCCGGCAGTCGATCCTGGCATTGGGTGAGCCGGGTACCTTTATGACCCAGGATGTCAACATCATCCAGACGCAAATAGAACAACGCCTGCCGTGGATTAAGCAGGTGAGCGTCAGAAAGCAGTGGCCTGATGAATTGAAGATTCATCTGGTTGAATATGTGCCGATTGCGCGGTGGAATGATCAACACATGGTAGACGCGGAAGGAAACACCTTCAGCGTGCCGCCAGATCGCACCAGCAAGCAGGTGCTTCCAATGCTGTATGGCCCGGAAGGCAGCGCTAATGAAGTGTTGCAGGGCTATCGCGAAATGGGGCAGATGCTGGCAAAGGACAGATTTACTCTGAAGGAAGCGGCGATGACCGCGCGGCGTTCCTGGCAGTTGACGCTGAATAACGATATTAAGCTCAATCTTGGCCGGGGCGATACGATGAAACGTTTGGTTCGCTTTGTAGAACTTTATCCGGTTTTACAGCAGCAGGCGCAAACCGATGGCAAACGGATTAGCTACGTTGATTTGCGTTATGACTCTGGAGCGGCAGTAGGCTGGGCGCCCTTGCCGCCAGAGGAATCTACTCAGCAACAAAATCAGGCACAGGCAGAACAACAATGATCAAGGCGACGGACAGAAAACTGGTAGTAGGACTGGAAATTGGTACCGCGAAGGTTGCCGCTTTAGTAGGGGAAGTTCTGCCCGACGGTATGGTCAATATCATTGGCGTGGGCAGCTGCCCGTCACGTGGTATGGATAAAGGCGGGGTGAACGACCTCGAATCCGTGGTCAAGTGCGTACAACGCGCCATTGACCAGGCAGAATTGATGGCAGATTGTCAGATCTCTTCGGTATATCTGGCGCTTTCTGGTAAGCACATCAGCTGCCAGAATGAAATTGGTATGGTGCCTATTTCTGAAGAAGAAGTGACGCAAGAAGATGTGGAAAACGTCGTCCATACCGCGAAATCGGTGCGTGTGCGCGATGAGCATCGTGTGCTGCATGTGATCCCGCAAGAGTATGCGATTGACTATCAGGAAGGGATCAAGAATCCGGTAGGACTTTCGGGTGTGCGGATGCAGGCAAAAGTGCACCTGATCACATGTCACAACGATATGGCGAAAAACATCGTCAAAGCGGTTGAACGTTGTGGGCTGAAAGTTGACCAACTGATATTTGCCGGACTGGCATCAAGTTATTCGGTATTGACGGAAGATGAACGTGAACTGGGTGTCTGCGTCGTCGATATCGGTGGTGGTACAATGGATATCGCCGTTTATACCGGTGGGGCATTGCGCCACACAAAGGTAATTCCTTATGCTGGCAATGTCGTGACCAGTGATATCGCTTACGCCTTTGGCACGCCGCCAAGCGACGCCGAAGCGATTAAAGTTCGCCACGGTTGTGCGCTGGGTTCCATCGTTGGAAAAGATGAGAGCGTGGAAGTGCCGAGCGTAGGCGGTCGTCCGCCGCGGAGTCTGCAACGTCAGACCCTGGCAGAGGTGATCGAGCCGCGCTATACCGAGTTGCTCAACCTGGTCAACGAAGAGATATTGCAGTTGCAGGAAAAGCTTCGCCAACAAGGGGTTAAACATCACCTGGCGGCAGGCATTGTATTAACCGGTGGCGCAGCGCAGATCGAAGGTCTTGCAGCCTGTGCTCAGCGCGTGTTTCATACGCAAGTGCGTATCGGCGCGCCGCTGAACATTACCGGTTTAACGGATTATGCTCAGGAGCCGTATTATTCGACGGCGGTGGGATTGCTTCACTATGGGAAAGAGTCACATCTTAACGGTGAAGCTGAAGTAGAAAAACGTGTTACAGCATCAGTTGGCTCGTGGATCAAGCGACTCAATAGTTGGCTGCGAAAAGAGTTTTAATTTTTATGAGGCCGACGATGATTACGGACTCAGGCGACAGGCACAAATCGGAGAGAAACTATGTTTGAACCAATGGAACTTACCAATGACGCGGTGATTAAAGTCATCGGCGTCGGCGGCGGCGGCGGTAATGCTGTTGAACACATGGTGCGCGAGCGTATTGAAGGTGTTGAATTCTTCGCGGTAAATACCGATGCACAAGCGCTGCGTAAAACAGCGGTTGGACAGACGATTCAAATCGGTAGCGGTATCACCAAAGGACTGGGCGCTGGCGCTAATCCAGAAGTTGGCCGCAATGCGGCTGATGAGGATCGCGATGCATTGCGTGCGGCGCTGGAAGGTGCAGACATGGTCTTTATTGCTGCGGGTATGGGTGGTGGTACCGGTACAGGTGCAGCACCAGTCGTCGCTGAAGTGGCAAAAGATTTGGGTATCCTGACCGTTGCTGTCGTCACTAAGCCTTTCAACTTTGAAGGCAAGAAGCGTATGGCATTCGCCGAGCAGGGGATCACTGAACTGTCCAAGCATGTGGACTCTCTGATCACTATCCCGAACGACAAACTGCTGAAAGTTCTGGGCCGCGGTATCTCCCTGCTGGATGCGTTTGGCGCAGCGAACGATGTACTGAAAGGCGCTGTGCAAGGTATCGCCGAACTGATTACTCGTCCGGGTTTGATGAACGTGGACTTTGCAGACGTACGCACCGTAATGTCTGAAATGGGCTACGCAATGATGGGTTCTGGCGTGGCGAGCGGTGAAGACCGTGCGGAAGAAGCTGCTGAAATGGCTATCTCTTCTCCGCTGCTGGAAGATATCGACCTGTCTGGCGCGCGCGGCGTGCTGGTTAACATCACGGCGGGCTTCGACCTGCGTCTGGATGAGTTCGAAACGGTAGGTAACACCATCCGTGCATTTGCTTCCGACAACGCGACTGTGGTTATCGGTACTTCTCTTGACCCGGATATGAATGACGAGCTGCGCGTAACCGTTGTTGCGACAGGTATCGGCATGGACAAACGTCCTGAAATCACTCTGGTGACCAATAAGCAGGTTCAGCAGCCAGTGATGGATCGCTACCAGCAGCATGGGATGGCTCCGCTGACCCAGGAGCAGAAGCCGGTTGCTAAAGTAGTGAATGACAATGCGCCGCAAACTGCGAAAGAGCCGGATTATCTGGATATCCCAGCATTCCTACGTAAGCAAGCTGATTAAGAATTGACTGGAATTTGGGTTTCGAGGCTCTTTGTGCTAAACTGGCCCGCCGAATGTATAGTACACTTCGGTTGGATAGGTAATTTGGCGAGATAATACGATGATCAAACAAAGGACACTTAAACGTATCGTTCAGGCGACGGGTGTCGGTTTACATACCGGCAAGAAAGTCACCCTGACGTTACGCCCTGCGCCGGCCAACACCGGGGTCATCTATCGTCGCACCGACTTGAATCCACCGGTAGATTTCCCGGCCGATGCCAAATCTGTGCGTGATACCATGCTCTGTACGTGTCTGGTCAACGAGCATGATGTACGGATTTCAACCGTAGAGCACCTCAATGCTGCTCTCGCGGGCCTGGGCATCGATAACATTGTTATCGAAGTTAACGCGCCGGAAATCCCGATCATGGACGGCAGCGCCGCTCCGTTTGTATACCTGCTGCTTGACGCCGGTATCGACGAGTTGAACTGCGCCAAAAAATTTGTTCGCATCAAAGAGACTGTTCGTGTCGAAGATGGCGATAAGTGGGCTGAATTTAAGCCGTACAATGGTTTTTCGCTGGATTTCACCATCGATTTTAACCATCCGGCTATTGATTCCAGCAACCAGCGCTATGCGATGAACTTCTCCGCTGATGCGTTTATGCGCCAGATCAGCCGTGCGCGTACGTTCGGTTTCATGCGTGATATCGAATATCTGCAGTCCCGTGGTTTGTGCCTGGGCGGCAGCTTCGATTGTGCCATCGTTGTTGACGATTATCGCGTACTGAACGAAGACGGCCTGCGTTTTGAAGACGAATTTGTGCGTCACAAAATGCTCGATGCGATCGGTGACTTGTTCATGTGTGGTCACAATATTATTGGTGCATTTACCGCTTATAAATCCGGTCATGCACTGAATAACAAACTGCTGCAGGCTGTCCTGGCGAAACAGGAAGCCTGGGAATATGTGACCTTCCAGGACGACGCAGAACTGCCGTTGGCCTTCAAAGCGCCTTCAGCTGTACTGGCATAACGACATTTATACTGTCGTATAAAATTCGACTGGCAAATCTGGCACTCTCTCCGGCCAGGTGAACCAGTCGTTTTTTTTTGAATTTTATAAGAGCTATAAAAAACGGTGCGAACGCTGTTTTCTTAAGCACTTTTACGCACAACTTATCTTCATTCGTGCTGTGGACTTCAGGCTTTAATGATAAGATTTGTGCGCTAAATACGTTTGAATTCGATCGGGATGGCAATAACGTGAGTGGAATACTGACGCGCTGGCGACAGTTTGGTAAACGCTACTTCTGGCCGCATCTCTTATTAGGGATGGTCGCGGCGAGTTTAGGTTTGCCTGCGCTCAGCAACGCCGCCGAACCAAACGCGCCCGCAAAAGCGACAACCCGCAACCACGAGCCTTCAGCCAAAGTTAACTTTGGTCAATTGGCCTTGCTGGAAGCGAACACGCGCCGCCCGAATTCGAACTATTCCGTTGATTACTGGCATCAACATGCTATTCGTACGGTAATCCGTCATCTTTCTTTCGCAATGGCACCGCAAACACTGCCCGTTGCTGAAGAATCTTTGCCTCTTCAGGCGCAACATCTTGCATTACTGGATACGCTCAGCGCGCTGCTGACCCAGGAAGGCACGCCGTCTGAAAAGGGTTATCGCATTGATTATGCGCATTTTACCCCACAAGCAAAATTCAGCACGCCCGTCTGGATAAGCCAGGCGCAAGGCATCCGTGCTGGCCCTCAACGCCTCACCTAACAACAATAAACCTTTACTTCATTTTATTAACTCCGTAACGCGGGGCGTTTGAGATTTTATTATGCTAATCAAATTGTTAACTAAAGTTTTCGGTAGTCGTAACGATCGCACCCTGCGCCGGATGCGCAAAGTGGTCAACATCATCAATGCCATGGAACCGGAGATGGAAAAACTCTCCGATGAAGAACTGAAAGGGAAAACCGCAGAGTTTCGTGCGCGTCTGGAAAAAGGCGAAGTGCTGGAAAATCTGATCCCGGAAGCTTTCGCCGTGGTGCGTGAGGCAAGTAAGCGCGTCTTTGGTATGCGTCACTTCGACGTTCAGTTACTCGGCGGTATGGTTCTTAACGAACGCTGCATCGCCGAAATGCGTACCGGTGAAGGTAAAACCCTGACCGCAACGCTGCCTGCTTACCTGAACGCACTAACCGGTAAAGGCGTGCACGTAGTTACCGTCAACGACTACCTGGCGCAACGTGACGCCGAAAACAACCGTCCGCTGTTTGAATTCCTTGGCCTGACTGTTGGTATCAACCTGCCGGGCATGCCAGCACCGGCAAAGCGCGAAGCTTACGCAGCTGACATCACTTACGGTACGAACAACGAATACGGCTTTGACTACCTGCGCGACAACATGGCGTTCAGCCCTGAAGAACGTGTACAGCGTAAACTGCA
The DNA here is from genome assembly GCF_040495915.1 of Shigella sp. FJ200513. Lineage (NCBI taxonomy): Bacteria > Pseudomonadati > Pseudomonadota > Gammaproteobacteria > Enterobacterales > Enterobacteriaceae > Shigella > Shigella sp. FJ200513. The sequence goes on from NZ_JBDYCV010000011.1 coordinate 19,874, forward strand.
CTATGCGCTGGTGGACGAAGTGGACTCCATCCTGATCGATGAAGCGCGTACACCGCTGATCATTTCCGGCCCGGCAGAAGACAGCTCGGAAATGTATAAACGCGTGAATAAAATTATTCCGCACCTGATCCGTCAGGAAAAAGAAGACTCCGAAACCTTCCAGGGCGAAGGCCACTTCTCGGTGGACGAAAAATCTCGCCAGGTGAACCTGACCGAACGTGGTCTGGTGCTGATTGAAGAACTGCTGGTGAAAGAGGGCATCATGGATGAAGGGGAGTCTCTGTACTCTCCGGCCAACATCATGCTGATGCACCACGTAACGGCGGCGCTGCGCGCTCATGCGCTGTTTACCCGTGACGTCGACTACATCGTTAAAGATGGTGAAGTTATCATCGTTGACGAACACACCGGTCGTACCATGCAGGGCCGACGCTGGTCCGATGGTCTGCACCAGGCTGTGGAAGCGAAAGAAGGTGTGCAGATCCAGAACGAAAACCAAACGCTGGCTTCGATCACCTTCCAGAACTACTTCCGTCTGTATGAAAAACTGGCGGGGATGACCGGTACTGCTGATACCGAAGCTTTCGAATTTAGCTCCATCTACAAACTGGATACCGTCGTTGTTCCGACCAACCGTCCAATGATTCGTAAAGATCTGCCGGACCTGGTCTACATGACTGAAGCGGAAAAAATTCAGGCGATCATTGAAGATATCAAAGAACGTACTGCGAAAGGCCAGCCGGTGCTGGTGGGTACTATCTCCATCGAAAAATCGGAGCTGGTGTCAAACGAACTGACCAAAGCCGGTATTAAGCACAATGTCCTGAACGCCAAATTCCACGCCAACGAAGCGGCGATTGTTGCTCAGGCAGGTTATCCGGCTGCGGTGACTATCGCGACCAACATGGCGGGTCGTGGTACAGATATTGTGCTCGGAGGTAGCTGGCAGGCAGAAGTTGCCGCGCTGGAAAATCCGACCGCAGAGCAAATTGAAAAAATTAAAGCCGACTGGCAGGTACGTCACGATGCGGTACTGGAAGCAGGTGGCCTGCATATCATCGGTACCGAGCGTCACGAATCCCGTCGTATCGATAACCAGTTGCGCGGTCGTTCTGGTCGTCAGGGGGATGCTGGTTCTTCCCGTTTCTACCTGTCGATGGAAGATGCGCTGATGCGTATTTTTGCTTCCGACCGAGTATCCGGCATGATGCGTAAACTGGGTATGAAGCCAGGCGAAGCCATTGAACACCCGTGGGTGACTAAAGCGATTGCCAACGCCCAGCGTAAAGTTGAAAGTCGTAACTTCGACATTCGTAAGCAACTGCTGGAATATGATGACGTGGCTAACGATCAGCGTCGCGCCATTTACTCCCAGCGTAACGAACTGCTGGATGTCAGCGATGTGAGCGAAACCATCAACAGCATTCGTGAAGATGTGTTCAAAGCCACCATTGATGCCTACATTCCGCCACAGTCGCTGGAAGAAATGTGGGATATTCCGGGGCTGCAGGAACGTCTGAAGAACGATTTCGACCTCGATTTACCAATTACCGAGTGGCTGGATAAAGAACCAGAACTGCATGAAGAGACGCTGCGTGAGCGCATTCTGGCGCAGTCCATCGAAGTGTATCAGCGTAAAGAAGAAGTGGTTGGTGCTGAGATGATGCGTCACTTCGAGAAAGGCGTCATGCTGCAAACGCTTGACTCCCTGTGGAAAGAGCACCTGGCAGCGATGGACTATCTGCGTCAGGGTATCCACCTGCGTGGCTATGCACAGAAAGATCCGAAGCAGGAATACAAACGTGAATCGTTCTCCATGTTTGCAGCGATGCTGGAGTCGTTGAAATATGAAGTTATCAGTACGCTGAGCAAAGTTCAGGTACGTATGCCTGAAGAGGTTGAGGAGCTGGAACAACAGCGTCGTATGGAAGCCGAGCGTTTAGCACAAATGCAGCAGCTTAGCCATCAGGATGACGACTCTGCAGCCGCAGCTGCACTGGCGGCGCAAACCGGTGAACGCAAAGTAGGACGTAACGATCCTTGCCCGTGCGGTTCTGGTAAAAAATACAAGCAGTGCCATGGTCGCCTGCAATAAAAGCTAACAGTTGAAGTAAAAGGCGCAGGATTCTGCGCCTTTTTTATAGGTTTAAGACAATGAAAAAGCTGCAAATTGCGGTAGGTATTATTCGCAACGAGAACAATGAAATCTTTATAACACGTCGCGCAGCAGATGCGCACATGGCGAATAAACTGGAGTTTCCCGGCGGTAAAATTGAAATGGGCGAAACGCCGGAACAGGCGGTGGTGCGTGAACTTCAGGAAGAGGTCGGGATTACCCCACAACATTTTTCGCTATTTGAAAAACTGGAATATGAATTCCCGGACAGGCATATAACTCTGTGGTTCTGGCTGGTCGAAAGTTGGGAAGGGGGGCCGTGGGGTAAAGAAGGGCAACCCGGTGAGTGGATGTCGCTGGTCGGTCTTAATGCCGATGATTTTCCGCCAGCCAATGAACCGGTAATTGCGAAGCTTAAGCGTCTGTAGGTCGGATAAGGCGTTCACGCCGCATCCGACATTTGCACAAGATGCCTGATGCGACGCTGTCCGCGTCTTATCAGGCCTACGTGAGGCATCAGACAAATGTCACTGCTTTGGCTCTTCGCTCCAGTCATCGCTTTCGGAAAGATCGCCACTGCTGGGGATTCGTTTTTCTTCAGCAGCCCATTCTCCGAGGTCGATCAGCTGACAACGTTTGGAGCAAAATGGCCGAAACGGGCTGATTTCACCCCACACCACCGTTTTCCCGCAGGTTGGGCAATTCACCGTAATAGTTTCTGACATTTTTACTCCTTAGCAACAGGCCAGTTCGAAATCCAGACGTTCCGGTACCTGTCCGTTTTCAGTGTCCAGCGGCATAAAACGAATGGCAAAACGGCTCTTATGTCCGGAAATTTGCGGATAAAGCTGTGAATCGAGCGACAGATTCAGGCGCAGCAAGTCGGCATCGCCACCGTTATCCTGATAAAAACCATTCAGGCTGGTTTGTTTACGGAAGGGGGCCGACTGGCGAATTAAATCCAGCACCATGGTAAGTGCCTGGGTGAGCGGGTTCAGGCTGGCAATCCAGGTTTCTACCTGGCTGTCGCGCTGCGCCTGGGGTAGATGCAGCCAAATGTGCAATGTAGGTAAATCAAAGCTGCAACAGCCGCCTGGGATGCTCAGTCGCTGACGCACCAGAGCAATCAAACGATCTTCACGCAGAAATTGCCCGATACGCGGCGCGGAAATTAATACGCTCACCGCCGCTTTTAACTGCTGAATTAATGCTTCAATACGGCTCTGGTCCACGCCAGGCACGCCAATCCAGGTCTGGAGTTTACGTTGCTGCCGGTTAAGTTCTTTCAACAGCTCAGTGCGGACTTCGCCGCGCTCGAAAACATCCAGTAATTCACTGACATTACGGAAGAAATGCAGCGCGCCAGCGTGGTCAACGATGGGTAAATTAACGGTGAGTTGCTGAATCAAAAACTCAATGCGCAGCCATGTACGCATTTTTTCATTTAGTGGATGTTCAAAAAGGACCTGGGTCTGCATTACGGTTTTTCCTGTGAGACAAACTGCGACGCAAGCTGCAAATAGTGTGCGTGCAGGCGGGCAACATCCGATGCGATAGCATCCGGTGCGCCGTTATTATCAATGACGTCATCTGCCACGGCAAGGCGGGCTTCGCGCGTTGCCTGAGCAGCAAGGATTTGTTCGACATGTTCGCGAGTTACATCATCGCGCTGCATGGTGCGCTTAAGTTGCGTTTCTGGGCTGACATCCACCACCAGCACTCGATTCGCTTTTTTATACAGTGAGTTTTCTACCAGCAATGGCACAACCCACAGTACATAGGGGGAAGTTGCTTGCTGGATCTGGTGTTGCGTCTCTTGTTGAATCAGCGGATGCAGCAGGTCGTTAAGCCAGTTTTTCTCTTCCGGGTTGGCGAAGATCCGCTCGCGCAAGGCCCGGCGCTGCAATGTTCCATCAGCAGCAATCATGTTTTCGCCAAAGTGATCAGCAATGGCATGTAGCGCAGGTGCACCTGGTTCAACCACCTGACGCGCAATAATATCGGCATCAATGACGTTAATTCCGAGATCAGCAAACGCATTGGCAACGGTACTCTTACCACTGCCAATGCCTCCCGTTAAGGCAACTATATACCCCATAATTTATATTCCCGGGAATTCATCATGATTATCAAAACGTTAAAAATGAGCGCGCGAAAGTGAAATTGATGAAACGTTCGCTCACTATTTACCAGGTAAATTTATGGGATTGTAGCGTAAAAAAAGACAATTTCGCAGTCTTGCGCCGCATTGATTAGTGCGTATGATAGCGTCACTGGAGTTGCGCTCTTACCCTTATAGCCATTAACCCCAGGAATCCGCACATGCGTATTGAAGAAGATCTGAAGTTAGGTTTTAAAGACGTTCTCATCCGCCCTAAACGCTCCACTCTTAAAAGCCGTTCCGATGTTGAACTGGAACGTCAATTCACCTTCAAACATTCAGGTCAGAGCTGGTCCGGCGTGCCGATTATCGCCGCAAATATGGACACCGTAGGCACATTTTCTATGGCCTCTGCGCTGGCTTCTTTTGATATTCTGACTGCTGTGCATAAACACTTTTCTGTCGAAGAGTGGCAAGCGTTTATCAACAATTCTTCCGCTGATGTGCTGAAACATGTGATGGTTTCTACCGGCACGTCTGATGCGGATTTCGAAAAAACTAAACAGATTCTCGACCTGAACCCGGCATTAAACTTCGTTTGTATTGATGTGGCGAATGGTTATTCCGAACACTTCGTGCAGTTCGTTGCGAAAGCGCGTGAAGCGTGGCCGACCAAAACCATTTGTGCTGGCAACGTAGTGACTGGTGAAATGTGTGAGGAGCTTATCCTCTCCGGTGCTGATATCGTTAAAGTTGGCATTGGCCCAGGTTCTGTTTGTACAACTCGCGTCAAAACAGGCGTCGGTTATCCGCAGCTTTCTGCGGTAATCGAATGTGCCGATGCGGCGCACGGTCTGGGCGGAATGATCGTCAGCGACGGTGGCTGTACCACGCCGGGCGATGTGGCGAAAGCCTTTGGCGGCGGTGCCGATTTCGTCATGCTTGGCGGCATGCTGGCGGGCCACGAAGAGAGCGGCGGTCGCATCGTTGAGGAGAACGGCGAGAAATTTATGCTGTTCTACGGCATGAGCTCCGAGTCTGCGATGAAACGTCACGTTGGCGGCGTTGCGGAATACCGCGCAGCAGAAGGTAAAACCGTTAAGCTGCCGCTGCGAGGCCAGGTTGAAAATACCGCGCGTGATATTTTGGGCGGCCTGCGTTCAGCTTGTACATACGTTGGGGCTTCACGCCTGAAAGAGCTGACCAAGCGCACCACGTTTATTCGTGTGCTGGAACAAGAAAACCGCATCTTCAACAACCTGTAATCTCCCAACGCTGGCGTGGAGCAACACGCCAGCGTTATCCCATCCCACTCATCGCATCGCCTAAATGGAAAATTGGCAGATACATTGCCACCACCAGCGTACCGATAATTCCTCCCGTTATGATCAGCAACGCCGGTTCCAGTAAGGCTGCGAGGTTATCCGCCAGCGCCATTGTGTTATCCCGATGATGATGGGCGAGGTTGTCTAACATGAGGTCCAGCGAGCCGGATGCCTCTCCTGTTCTCACTAATTGCAAACAGAGCGGGCTAAACTCACCGGCATTTTTTAGCGCCAGCCAGATGGGATGACCGTTACTGATATCGTGCTGGATTTGTGTCAGAAGTTGCACCCAGTACGGGCAGCGCATTGTTTCTCTGACGCTCTCTACGCCCTGTAAAAAAGTAATGCCTGCACTTTGTGTCAGCGCCAGAATCGTAAAGATCTGCGTGAGTTTTTGTCCCCTCATCAGTGAACCCATAATCGGGATGCGTAACAGCAATTTCTGCCGCGCGATAAGCCAGGTCGGGCGGCGCATCAGCAACTTATTGGCTATCGCCAGCAGAAAGCCGAACAACACCAGCAGCCAGCCCCATTCGCCACTAAAGTCTGCCAGCGTCATGATCCCCTGCGTTAGTGCCGGTAGTGGGGTGTTGAAGGTCTTATAGATAGCGGCAAACTCCGGCAGAACAAAATGCAGCATTGCCACAACCACCATGATTGCCATCGCTAAAATGATGATGGGATAACGCAACGCTGATTTCACTTTGTCGGTCAACTGACGCTGGGATTTTTGCTGACGCGCCAGTTCAAAGCAGCATTCATCCAGCTTACCGGTCAGTTCACCCGTGCGGATCATCGCCTGATAGAGCGGCGGAAATGCCTCTGACCAGGGTAATAAGGCATTGGAAAAAGCAATGCCCTGTTCGAGATCGTGCGCCAGCGATTGCAGCAACGCTTGCCATTGCTTACTGGGATGCTGTTCCGCCAGCAGAGCCAGCCCTTCAGAAAGCGTTAACCCGGCTTTAAGTAGCGTCGCCAGTTGATGAATGACTTCCGCGCTTTTATCTCCTCGCCACTGCGCAGAATTGATGGCGATTCGCTTCAGGCTTAGTGGGGTAACCATCTGTTGCTGTAGTGCCATAAGCAGTAAAGTACGGCTCTCTGCCCATAGCATCCCATCTTGCGCATTGCCGTCGCCGGTTATGCCATGCCAGCGCCAGAGTTGCTTACTTGCCATGCGGCATCCCCAGTACGCGGATTAACTCTTCAAAGGTGGTTAAGCCTTGCTCCACGGCCAGGCAGCCGTTTTCAAAAAGCGTACGCATACCCGCCTGTCGGGCGTGCGTTTCCAGCGATTCAACTTCAGTATTAGCGGAAATAAGCTGGCGTATGGCTGGTGTAATGGGCAGGACTTCAAACAAGGCGGTACGACCATAAAAACCGTGGTAGCAATGTACACAACCGGGTGCCTGCCAGTGGGGCAGCGGCGACGGCCATACAGTGTCTGGAATATGGATGGGCTCCCCTTGCTGTCGGCGACAATGTGGGCAAAGTTTACGTACCAGACGCTGGGCTATTACCAGCGTAAGCGCCGATGATAGCATCCAGCGGGCGACCCCCATTTGCTGTAAACGTACCAGCGTTTCAGTGGTGGAATTGGTGTGTAGCGTGGACAACACCAGGTGACCGTTTTGCCACTGCCTGTAGGGCCAGTTACCAGCACCAGTCCCTGTGGTTGTTGCAAGGCATGAGCAAAGTCCGCCAGTTGTAACGGCTGCATTCCCAGCGTGTTAACATCCAGTGCCTGGCTCACCTGCTGTAACAACCTTAATACCACCTTTTCACCACCCCGACATGGTAAGGTCGCAATACGAAATGAGACGGTGTTTCCTGCCAGTTCGACAGTGAATTGCCCGTCCTGCGGCAGGCGATGTTCCGCAATATCCAGGTTTCCCAGCACTTTTAATCTGGCTGTTAATGCGACTCCGGCATCCGGTGAAACATCCGGTAAAGGATGCAATACGCCGTCGATACGCAAGCGGATGCGGTAGGCATTGTCCGCTGGTTCGATATGAATATCAGACGCGCGTTGTTCCAGCGCAGATTGTAACGTTCGAGTCAGCAACTCTGCTTTGGGCTGATGCTTCTCCTGAACAGCTACGGGTAATGTCTGTTGTGTGCGACTGGCGTGACCTTCCATTTGTTGGCGCGTCCAGCAGGTGATCTCAATACGTTTGGTGGTAGCGAAATGCAATGCGTCCAGCAACTCATGTGAGGGGGCATCGACCACCGCAACATGAACCACTTCTTCGCTGGCATCCAGCAAGACTCCCTGATAACGCAGGCACAGGGCCGTGAGCTGTGGAATATTCATTGCCGCTCCTTAGTTGGCGTCATCAAAGCGGAAGACATCTTCGCAGGCTTGCTGCAATGCGCTGTCACTTTGAATATTGCAGTTGCGCGCCCAGCCGGTGACGCCGTTTGCGTTATCCCAACCTGGCGTCATGACGACGCTTAGCCCATTGAGACTTTCTTGCCCGGTCAGCGACACCACGCCCTTTGCCACACTCATGGCTGAAACATAGCGGGTGGTGGTAGGCGAGGGAATGCCATTGCTGCCACCGTCGCAGGTATCTAATCCACCATGTTCCAGCGCGCACAACTCTACGGCGGTACGGTAAGGCACAAAGGTTTGTAGCATGTCGGTGAGTGCGGCTTTGCGCAGGTAGTTTTGATAAGCGGGAATACCAATGGAGCTTAAAATGGCAATGATGCCAATAACCACCATCAGTTCGATAAGTGTAAAACCGCGTTGCTTGTCCATCTGTTTCGCTCCTTGATTTGGTTGGTGCTACTTTGGCAAACGCCATCAGCACAGGCGAGGGGCAAAAAACGAAACGGGAAAGCAGATTCCGAGGTTTTTTATTTCGTTGCAGCGAAAGACAAGAAATTTGCGAGGCGTTACGAAGAAAGTTGGGGAAGGGGAGATTATCCGCCCGCGATGGAGCGGATAAATCTGTCAGCAATTAGCGAAAACGCATTGAAAGGTCGAGTGCTTGTACGTGTTTAGTTAGCGCACCGACGGAGATAAAGTCCACGCCCGTTTCGGCAAATTCGCGCAGTGTTTTGTCAGTGACGTTGCCAGACACTTCCAGTAGCGCCTTGCCGTTGGTGCGTTTGACGGCTTCGCGCATCTGTTCTGTTTCGAAGTTATCCAGCATGATGATATCGGCTCCGGCTTTCAGGGCCTCATCAAGTTCTTCCAGATTCTCTACTTCGACTTCTACTGGCGCATCCGGATGCAGCCAGGACGCTTTTTCGACCGCCTGGCGCACTGAGCCGGAGACAATAATATGGTTTTCTTTGATCAGGAAGGCATCAGAAAGCCCCAGACGGTGATTCGCTCCGCCGCCGCAAAGTACCGCGTATTTCAGAGCTGAACGCAGGCCAGGTAAGGTTTTGCGCGTATCCAACAACTGCGTGTTGGTGCCTTCCAGTAATTCGACATAGTGGCGTACCTTACTGGCAACTCCTGAAAGGGTTTGCACAAAATTAAGCGCAGTGCGTTCGCCCGTTAACAGCACGCGGGATGGGCCTTCAAGTTCGAACAAGGGTTGATTGGCGTTGATGACATCGCCGTCATCCACATGCCAGATTATGGTGACATCGTCGCCTGCCAGTTGAATAAACACCTCTTCAACCCAGCGTTTGCCACAAAATACGCCATTCTCGCGGGTGATCACCGTGGCATGAGAGCGAGAATTTTCCGGTAAAAGTTTTGCCGTAATGTCATTGTTGGCATCGACTGTTCCGCCTAAATCTTCCCGCAGCGCCTGGGCCACCGCGCCGGGGATATCGAGATTAATGCGTTCCAGCAGCTCGTCACGTCGGGTGTCAGGGTTGTAGCGGCGAGGCGGCATGTTAAAACTCCAGATAGCTAACGAATCATAAGGTAGAAACATGCTACTCTGAACCGGGTATTAGCACCACATATAAGGAGATCCTGCATGTTGTTAGAACAGGGGTGGCTGGTTGGCGCGCGCCGCGTTCCCTCACCACATTACGATTGCCGCCTGGATGACGAAACACCCACCCTGCTGGTGGTGCACAATATTAGCCTGCCGCCAGGCGAGTTTGGCGGTCCGTGGATCGACGCATTATTCACTGGAACTATTGATCCGCAGGCACATCCTTTCTTTGCTGAGATCGCCCATTTGCGCGTCTCCGCTCACTGTTTGATTCGCCGTGATGGTGAAATAGTCCAGTATGTTCCTTTCGATAAACGTGCCTGGCATGCGGGAGTCTCTCAGTATCAGGGGCGTGAACGCTGCAATGATTTTTCTATTGGGATTGAGCTTGAAGGCACCGATACTCTGGCGTATACCGATGCGCAGTATCAACAGCTTGCGGCGGTTACGCGGGCACTGATAGATCGCTATCCCGATATCGCTAATAACATGACGGGCCATTGTGATATTGCGCCGGATCGGAAAACCGATCCCGGTCCTGCATTTGATTGGGCACGGTTTCGTGCGCTGGTCAGCAAGGAGACAACATGACGCTATTTACAACCTTACTGGTGTTAATTTTCGAGCGCCTGTTTAAGTTGGGCGAGCACTGGCAGCTTGATCATCGTCTTGAAGCGTTCTTTCGGCGGGTGAAACATTTTTCTCTCGGGCGCACGTTAGGCATGACCATTATTGCGATGGGTGTGACTTTTTTACTGTTACGCGCATTGCAGGGAGTATTGTTCAACGTTCCCACGCTGCTGGTGTGGCTGCTGATTGGTTTGCTGTGTATTGGCGCAGGTAAAGTTCGTCTTCATTATCATGCTTATCTGACAGCTGCTTCACGTAATGATAGCCATGCCCGTGCCACGATGGCTGGCGAACTCACCATGATTCACGGCGTCCCGGCAGGCTGCGACGAACGTGAGTATTTGCGTGAGCTGCAAAATGCATTGCTGTGGATTAACTTTCGTTTTTATCTTGCACCGCTGTTCTGGCTGATTGTGGGGGGAACCTGGGGACCCGTTACGCTGATGGGGTATGCGTTCTTGCGTGCATGGCAATACTGGCTGGCGCGATACCAGACGCCGCATCATCGTTTACAGTCCGGCATTGATGCAGTGCTTCATGTACTGGATTGGGTGCCGGTTCGTCTTGCGGGTGTGGTATATGCCTTGATCGGTCATGGTGAGAAAGCGTTACCGGCCTGGTTTGCTTCGCTGGGTGATTTCCATACTTCGCAATATCAGGTATTAACGCGTCTGGCGCAGTTCTCTCTGGCGCGTGAACCGCATGTCGATAAGGTGGAGACGCCGAAGGCAGCGGTTTCAATGGCGAAGAAAACCTCGTTCGTGGTCGTGGTGGTGATTGCGCTACTGACGATTTACGGGGCGTTGGTGTAGAGATTATTGCCCTCACCCTGTACGGGTGAGGGCGTAGAGAGATTAATGCGCTTTTACGGCTTTGGCGGTTTTCTCTTTAAACAGATAGCCGATACCTAACACGATCAGCCATACCGGGATCAGGTATACCGAAATCGCCATTCCTGGGGTCATCAGCATAATCACCAGTACCGCCGCCATAAACAGCAGGCAGATCCAGTTACCCAGCGGATAAAGCAGAGCAGGGAAGCGAGTTACCACGCCTTGTTCCTGCTTGGCGCGACGGAACTTCATATGCGCCAGACTGATCATCGCCCAGTTGATCACCAGTGCGGATACCACCAGTGCCATTAACAGGCCAAATGCGGATTCCGGAGCAAGATAGTTAATCAATACGCACAATGCTGTAACCAGCGCAGACACCAGAATGGTGTTAACCGGTACGCCGCGTTTATCGACAGACGCCAGCGCTTTTGGCGCGTTCCCCTGTTGTGCCAGACCAAACAGCATACGGCTGTTGCAATATACGCAGCTGTTGTACACGGAGAGCGCCGCAGTCAGTACCACGATGTTCAGCGCATTCGCCACAAAGGTATCGCCTAACTCGTGGAAGATCAGCACAAACGGACTGGTATCGGCGGTAACGCGGGTCCACGGCATCAGTGAGAGCAGAACGGCTAACGAACCAATATAGAAAATCAGGATGCGGTAGATAACCTGGTTAGTTGCTTTCGGGATACTTTGCTCCGGGTTATCAGCTTCTGCTGCGGTGATCCCCACCAGTTCCAGACCACCGAACGAGAACATGATAATCGCCATCATCATCACCAGTCCGGTGAAGCCGTGCGGCAGGAAACCACCTTGATCCCACAGGTTGCTAACGCTCGCCTGCGGGCCGCCGTTGCCACTGAACAGCAGCCAGCCGCCGAAGATGATCATCGCTACTACCGCAATAACTTTGATAATGGCAAACCAGAACTCCATCTCGCCAAACACTTTAACGTTGGTCAGGTTGATGGCGTTAATCACCACAAAGAATACGGCGGCAGAAACCCAGGTTGGGATTTCCGGATACCAGAACTGAATGTATTTACCCACGGCAGTCAGCTCTGCCATGGCAACTAAAACGTACAGTACCCAGTAGTTCCAGCCAGAGGCGAAACCGGCAAAACTGCCCCAGTATTTATAAGCAAAGTGGCTAAAGGAGCCTGCGACAGGTTCTTCGACCACCATTTCACCCAGCTGACGCATGATCAGAAAGGCGATAAAACCAGCAATGGCGTAACCCAGGATAATCCCTGGCCCTGCGGACTGTATTACGGAGGCGCTACCTAGGAATAGCCCTGTCCCTATCGCGCCACCCAGCGCGATAAGCTGAATATGGCGGTTTTTAAGGCCGCGCTTTAGCTGCTCGCCGTGCTGTTGACCTTCCATCATGAAACCTCGTGCGGTGATTGTTTTTTTGATCTACGCAGTGATGCGTGTGTAAGTTTGCAATTCCGTTTGTTGTATTGATTTGTTTACATCAAGGAGGTTTGAATTGTTACAAAAAGACTTCCGTCAGATCAAGAATAATGGTATGCGGCAGCGAATGCACCCGCTTTATGCATGGTTGAAGATGAGTTGCTTAAAAAGAAACCGTTTGTAAAGCTCAGCCTCAACCCCTCTCAATATGCAGAGTGAATTTAAATTCGTTTTTATTGACTTAAAAATCAAAAAATTGGTAAGTGAATCGGTTCAATTCGGATTTTTATAGTTTAATAATCGTTAAAAAATCCCTTTCCTACGTAAAGTCTACATTTGTGCATAGTTACAACTTTGAAACGTTATATATGTCAAGTTGTTAAAATGTGCACAGTTTCATGATTTCAATCAAAACCTGTATGGACATAAGGTGAATACTTTGTTACTTTAGCGTCACAGACATGAAATTGGTAAGACCAATTGACTTCGGCAAGTGGCTTAAGACAGGAACTCATGGCCTACAGCAAAATCCGCCAACCAAAACTCTCCGATGTGATTGAGCAGCAACTGGAGTTTTTGATCCTCGAAGGCACTCTCCGCCCGGGCGAAAAACTCCCACCGGAACGCGAACTGGCAAAACAGTTCGACGTCTCCCGTCCCTCCTTGCGTGAGGCGATTCAACGTCTCGAAGCGAAGGGCTTGTTGCTTCGTCGCCAGGGTGGCGGCACTTTTGTCCAGAGCAGCCTATGGCAAAGCTTCAGCGATCCGCTGGTGGAGCTGCTCTCCGACCATCCTGAATCACAGTATGACTTGCTCGAAACACGACACGCCCTGGAAGGTATCGCCGCTTATTACGCCGCGCTGCGTAGTACCGATGAAGACAAGGAACGCATCCGTGAACTCCACCACGCCATAGAGCTGGCGCAGCAGTCTGGCGATCTGGACGCGGAATCAAACGCCGTACTCCAGTATCAGATTGCCGTCACCGAAGCGGCCCACAATGTGGTTCTGCTTCATCTGCTAAGGTGTATGGAGCCGATGTTGGCCCAGAATGTCCGCCAGAACTTCGAATTGCTCTATTCGCGTCGCGAGATGCTGCCGCTGGTGAGTAGTCACCGCACCCGCATATTTGAAGCGATTATGGTCGGTAAGCCGGAAGAAGCGCGCGAAGCATCGCATCGCCATCTGGCCTTTATCGAAGAAATTTTGCTCGACAGAAGCCGTGAAGAGAGCCGCCGTGAGCGTTCTCTGCGTCGTCTGGAGCAACGAAAGAATTAGTGATTTTTCTGGTAAAAATTATCCAGAAGATGTTGTAAATCAAGCGCATATAAAAGCGCGGTAACTAAACGTAGAACCTGTCTTATTGAGCTTTCTGGCGAGAGTTCAATGGGACAGGTTCCAGAAAACTCAACGTTATTAGATAGATAAGGAATAACCCATGTCAGAACGTTTCCCAAATGACGTGGATCCGATCGAAACTCGCGACTGGCTCCAGGCGATCGAATCGGTCATCCGTGAAGAAGGTGTTGAGCGTGCTCAGTATCTGATCGACCAACTGCTTGCTGAAGCCCGCAAAGGCGGTGTAAACGTAGCCGCAGGCACAGGTATCAGCAACTACATCAACACCATCCCCGTTGAAGAACAACCGGAGTATCCGGGTAATCTGGAACTGGAACGCCGTATTCGTTCAGCTATCCGCTGGAACGCCATCATGACGGTGCTGCGTGCGTCGAAAAAAGACCTCGAACTGGGCGGCCACATGGCGTCCTTCCAGTCTTCCGCAACCATTTATGATGTGTGCTTTAACCACTTCTTCCGTGCACGCAACGAGCAGGATGGCGGCGACCTGGTTTACTTCCAGGGCCACATCTCCCCGGGCGTTTACGCCCGTGCTTTCCTGGAAGGTCGTCTGACTCAGGAGCAGCTGGATAACTTCCGTCAGGAAGTTCACGGCAATGGCCTCTCTTCCTATCCGCACCCGAAACTGATGCCGGAATTCTGGCAGTTCCCGACCGTATCTATGGGTCTGGGTCCGATTGGTGCTATTTACCAGGCTAAATTCCTGAAATATCTGGAACACCGTGGCCTGAAAGATACCTCTAAACAGACCGTTTACGCGTTCCTCGGCGACGGTGAAATGGACGAACCGGAATCCAAAGGTGCGATCACCATCGCTACCCGTGAAAAACTGGATAACCTGGTTTTCGTTATCAACTGTAACCTGCAGCGTCTTGACGGCCCGGTCACCGGTAACGGCAAGATCATCAACGAACTGGAAGGCATCTTCGAAGGTGCTGGCTGGAACGTGATCAAAGTGATGTGGGGTAGCCGTTGGGATGAACTGCTGCGTAAAGATACCAGCGGTAAACTGATCCAGCTGATGAACGAAACCGTTGACGGCGACTACCAGACCTTCAAATCGAAAGATGGTGCGTACGTTCGTGAACACTTCTTCGGTAAATATCCTGAAACCGCAGCACTGGTTGCAGACTGGACTGACGAGCAGATCTGGGCACTGAACCGTGGTGGTCACGATCCGAAGAAAATCTACGCTGCATTCAAGAAAGCGCAGGAAACCAAAGGCAAAGCGACAGTAATCCTTGCTCATACCATTAAAGGTTACGGCATGGGCGACGCGGCTGAAGGTAAAAACATCGCGCACCAGGTTAAGAAAATGAACATGGACGGCGTGCGTCACATCCGCGACCGTTTCAATGTGCCGGTGTCTGATGCAGATATCGAAAAACTGCCGTACATCACCTTCCCGGAAGGTTCTGAAGAGCATACCTATCTGCACGCTCAGCGTCAGAAACTGCACGGTTATCTGCCAAGCCGTCAGCCGAACTTCACCGAGAAGCTTGAGCTGCCGAGCCTGCAAGACTTCGGCGCGCTGCTGGAAGAGCAGAGCAAAGAGCTCTCTACCACTATCGCTTTCGTTCGTGCTCTGAACGTGATGCTGAAGAACAAGTCGATCAAAGATCGTCTGGTACCGATCATCGCCGACGAAGCGCGTACTTTCGGTATGGAAGGTCTGTTCCGTCAGATTGGTATTTACAGCCCGAACGGTCAGCAGTACACCCCGCAGGACCGCGAGCAGGTTGCTTACTATAAAGAAGACGAGAAAGGTCAGATTCTGCAGGAAGGGATCAACGAGCTGGGCGCAGGGTGTTCCTGGCTGGCAGCGGCGACCTCTTACAGCACGAACAATCTGCCGATGATCCCATTCTACATCTATTACTCGATGTTCGGCTTCCAGCGTATCGGCGATCTGTGCTGGGCGGCTGGAGACCAGCAAGCGCGTGGCTTCCTGATCGGCGGTACTTCCGGTCGTACCACCCTGAACGGTGAAGGTCTGCAGCACGAAGATGGTCACAGCCACATTCAGTCGCTGACTATCCCGAACTGTATCTCTTACGACCCGGCTTACGCTTACGAAGTTGCTGTCATTATGCATGACGGTCTGGAGCGTATGTACGGTGAAAAACAAGAGAACGTTTACTACTACATCACTACGCTGAACGAAAACTACCACATGCCGGCAATGCCGGAAGGTGCTGAGGAAGGTATCCGTAAAGGTATCTACAAACTCGAAACCATTGAAGGTAGCAAAGGTAAAGTTCAGCTGCTGGGCTCCGGTTCCATCCTGCGTCACGTCCGTGAAGCGGCAGAGATCCTGGCGAAAGATTACGGCGTAGGTTCTGACGTTTATAGCGTGACCTCCTTCACCGAGCTGGCGCGTGATGGTCAGGATTGTGAACGCTGGAACATGCTGCATCCGCTGGAAACTCCGCGCGTTCCGTATATCGCTCAGGTGATGAACGACGCGCCGGCAGTGGCATCTACCGACTATATGAAACTGTTCGCTGAGCAGGTCCGTACTTACGTACCGGCTGACGACTATCGCGTACTGGGTACTGATGGCTTCGGTCGTTCCGACAGCCGTGAGAACCTGCGTCACCACTTCGAAGTTGATGCTTCTTATGTCGTGGTTGCGGCGCTGGGCGAACTGGCTAAACGTGGCGAAATCGATAAGAAAGTGGTTGCTGACGCAATCGCCAAATTCAACATCGATGCAGATAAAGTTAACCCGCGTCTGGCGTAAGAGGTAAAAGAATAATGGCTATCGAAATCAAAGTACCGGACATCGGGGCTGATGAAGTTGAAATCACCGAGATCCTGGTCAAAGTGGGCGACAAAGTTGAAGCCGAACAGTCGCTGATCACCGTAGAAGGCGACAAAGCCTCTATGGAAGTTCCATCTCCGCAGGCGGGTATCGTTAAAGAGATCAAAGTCTCTGTTGGCGATAAAACCCAGACCGGCGCACTGATTATGATTTTCGATTCCGCCGACGGTGCAGCAGACGCTGCACCTGCTCAGGCAGAAGAGAAGAAAGAAGCAGCTCCGGCAGCAGCACCCGCGGCTGCGGCGGCAAAAGACGTTAACGTTCCGGATATCGGCAGCGACGAAGTTGAAGTGACCGAAATCCTGGTGAAAGTTGGCGATAAAGTTGAAGCTGAACAGTCGCTGATCACCGTAGAAGGCGACAAGGCTTCTATGGAAGTTCCGGCTCCGTTTGCAGGTACCGTGAAAGAGATCAAAGTGAACGTGGGTGACAAAGTGTCTACCGGCTCGCTGATTATGGTCTTCGAAGTCGCGGGTGAAGCAGGCGCGGCAGCTCCGGCGGCTAAACAGGAAGCGACTCCGGCAGCGACCCCTGCACCAGCAGCTGGCGTGAAAGAAGTTAACGTTCCGGATATCGGCGGTGACGAAGTTGAAGTGACCGAAGTGATGGTGAAAGTGGGCGACAAAGTTGCCGCTGAACAGTCACTGATTACCGTAGAAGGCGATAAAGCTTCTATGGAAGTTCCGGCTCCGTTTGCAGGCGTCGTGAAGGAACTGAAAGTCAACGTTGGCGATAAAGTGAAAACTGGTTCGCTGATTATGATCTTCGAAGTTGAAGGCGCAGCGCCTGCGGCAGCTCCTGCGAAACAGGAAGCGGCAGCGCCGGCTCCGGCAGCAAAAGCTGAAGCTCCGGCTGCGAAAGCGGAAGGCAAATCTGAATTTGCTGAAAACGACGCTTACGTTCACGCGACCCCGCTGATCCGCCGTCTGGCACGCGAGTTTGGCGTTAACCTGGCGAAAGTGAAGGGCACTGGCCGTAAAGGTCGTATCCTGCGCGAAGACGTTCAGGCTTACGTGAAAGAAGCTATCAAACGTGCAGAAGCAGCTCCGGCGGCGACTGGCGGTGGTATCCCTGGCATGCTGCCGTGGCCGAAGGTGGACTTCAGCAAGTTTGGCGAAATCGAAGAAGTGGAACTGGGCCGTATCCAGAAAATTTCTGGTGCTAACCTGAGCCGTAACTGGGTGATGATCCCGCATGTTACCCACTTCGACAAAACCGATATCACCGAGCTGGAAGCGTTCCGTAAACAGCAGAACGAAGAAGCGGCGAAACGTAAGCTGGATGTGAAGATCACCCCGGTTGTCTTCATCATGAAAGCCGTTGCTGCAGCTCTTGAGCAGATGCCTCGCTTCAATAGTTCGCTGTCGGAAGACGGTCAGCGTCTGACCCTGAAGAAATACATCAACATCGGTGTGGCGGTGGATACCCCGAACGGTCTGGTTGTTCCGGTATTCAAAGACGTCAACAAGAAAGGCATCATCGAGCTGTCTCGCGAGCTGATGACTATTTCTAAGAAAGCGCGTGACGGTAAGCTGACTGCGGGCGAAATGCAGGGCGGTTGCTTCACCATCTCCAGCATCGGCGGCCTGGGTACTACCCACTTCGCGCCGATTGTGAACGCGCCGGAAGTGGCTATCCTCGGCGTTTCCAAGTCCGCGATGGAGCCGGTGTGGAATGGTAAAGAGTTCGTGCCGCGTCTGATGCTGCCGATTTCTCTCTCCTTCGACCACCGCGTGATCGACGGTGCTGATAGTGCCCGTTTCATTACCATCATTAACAACACGCTGTCTGACATTCGCCGTCTGGTGATGTAAGTAAAAGAGCCGGCCCAACGGCCGGCTTTTTTCTGGTAATCTCATGAATGTATTGAGGTTATTAGCGAATAGACAAATCGGTTGCCGTTTGTTGTTTAAAAATTGTTAACAATTTTGTAAAATACCGACGGATAGAACGACCCGGTGGTGGTTAGGGTATTACTTCACATACCCTATGGATTTCTGGGTGCAGCAAGGTAGCAAGCGCCAGAATCCCCAGGAGCTTACATAAGTAAGTGACTGGGGTGAGGGCGTGAAGCTAACGCCGCTGCGGCCTGAAAGACGACGGGTATGACCGCCGGAGATAAATATATAGAGGTCATGATGAGTACTGAAATCAAAACTCAGGTCGTGGTACTTGGGGCAGGCCCCGCAGGTTACTCCGCTGCCTTCCGTTGCGCTGATTTAGGTCTGGAAACCGTAATCGTAGAACGTTACAACACCCTTGGCGGTGTTTGCCTGAACGTCGGCTGTATCCCTTCTAAAGCACTGCTGCACGTAGCAAAAGTTATCGAAGAAGCCAAAGCGCTGGCTGAACACGGTATCGTCTTCGGCGAACCGAAAACCGATATTGACAAGATTCGTACCTGGAAAGAGAAAGTGATCAATCAGCTGACCGGTGGTCTGGCTGGTATGGCGAAAGGCCGCAAAGTCAAAGTGGTCAACGGTCTGGGTAAATTCACCGGGGCTAACACCCTGGAAGTTGAAGGTGAGAACGGCAAAACCGTGATCAACTTCGACAATGCGATCATTGCAGCGGGTTCTCGCCCGATCCAACTGCCGTTTATTCCGCATGAAGATCCGCGTATCTGGGACTCCACTGACGCGCTGGAACTGAAAGAAGTACCAGAACGCCTGCTGGTAATGGGTGGCGGTATCATCGGTCTGGAAATGGGCACCGTTTACCACGCGCTGGGTTCACAGATTGACGTGGTTGAAATGTTCGACCAGGTTATCCCGGCAGCTGACAAAGACATCGTTAAAGTCTTCACCAAGCGTATCAGCAAGAAATTCAACCTGATGCTGGAAACCAAAGTTACCGCCGTTGAAGCGAAAGAAGACGGTATTTATGTGACGATGGAAGGCAAAAAAGCACCAGCTGAACCGCAGCGTTACGACGCCGTGCTGGTAGCGATTGGTCGTGTGCCGAACGGTAAAAACCTCGACGCAGGCAAAGCTGGCGTGGAAGTTGACGACCGTGGTTTCATCCGCGTTGACAAACAGCTGCGTACCAACGTACCGCACATCTTTGCTATCGGCGATATCGTCGGTCAGCCGATGCTGGCACACAAAGGTGTTCACGAAGGTCACGTTGCCGCTGAAGTTATCGCCGGTAAGAAACACTACTTCGATCCGAAAGTTATCCCGTCCATCGCCTATACCGAACCAGAAGTTGCATGGGTAGGTCTGACTGAGAAAGAAGCGAAAGAGAAAGGCATCAGCTATGAAACCGCCACCTTCCCGTGGGCTGCTTCTGGTCGTGCTATCGCTTCTGACTGCGCAGACGGTATGACCAAGCTGATTTTCGACAAAGAATCTCACCGTGTGATCGGTGGTGCGATTGTTGGTACCAACGGCGGCGAGCTGCTGGGTGAAATCGGCCTGGCAATCGAAATGGGTTGTGATGCTGAAGACATCGCACTGACCATCCACGCGCACCCGACTCTGCACGAGTCTGTGGGCCTGGCGGCAGAAGTGTTCGAAGGTAGCATTACCGACCTGCCGAACCCGAAAGCGAAGAAGAAGTAATTTTTCGTTTGCCGGAACATCCGGCAATTAAAAAAGCGGCTAACCACGCCGCTTTTTTTACGTCTGCAATTTACCTTTCCAGTCTTCTTGCTCCACGTTCAGAGAGACGTTCGCGTACTGCTGACCGTTGCTCGTTATTCAGCCTGACAGTATGGTTACTGTCGTTTAGACGTTGTGGGCGGCTCTCCTGAACTTTCTCCCGAAAAACCTGACGTTGTTCAGGTGATGCCGATTGTATACGCTGGCGGGCGTTATCACGTTGCTGTTGGTTCAGTGGGCGCTGCTGTACTTTTTCCTTAAACACCTGGCGCTGTTCGGGAGTTGCAGACTGAATACGCTCACGCGCTGCCTCTCTTCGCTGCTGGTTCTGCGGGTTAGTCTGCATTTTCTCGCGAACCGCCTGGCGCTGCTCAGGCGAGGCGGACTGAATACGCTGGCGCGCCGCCTCCCTTCGCTGCTGGATCTGCGGGTTAGTCTGCATTTTCTCGCGGACTGCCTGGCGCTGCTCAGGAGAGGCCGACTGATAACGCTGACGAGCGGCGTCCTTTTGCTGCTGGGTCAGTGGTTGGCGACGGCTGAAGTCGCGGAAGTCGTCATAGCTCCCATAGTGTTCAGCTTCATTAAACCGCTGTGCCGCTGCCTGACGTTGGGTATCTCGTGTAATGACGGGGGCGGCGTGTGTTCGTTGCTGAAACTGACTTGCTGCCGCCTGACGCTGGCTGTCGCGTGTTGGAGCAGGTAGCTGCGTGGCACTCATTCCGCCGTTGACATCGGTTTGATGAAACCGCTTTGCCATATCCTGATCATGATAGGGCACACCATTACGGTAGTTTGGATTGTGCCGCCATGCCATATTCTTATCAGTAAGATGCTCACCGGTGATACGGTTGAAATTGTTGACGTCGATATTGATGTTGTCGCCGTTGTGTTGCCAGCCATTACTGTCACGATGACCGCCATCGTGGTGATGATAATCATCATCGTCATGATGATGATGGTCATGATCGTCGTCATCTCAGTCGATGCTGCTGAATAGTGCGTACGTGGTAGCAACGCCCATGCTATAGCCGAATCCGCGCACAAAGCTGTCAACAAACGGTTCTCCGGCTGGTGGTGGCAGATAAACCGGCGGATACGCAGTATTGGCCCAGTTCCCGTAAACCACGGTTGGGTTGTAGTTGGGAATATAGACCACATCAGGATTGGCGGGCTCAATGGAAATGACGGTTGTTGCCGGCTCTGTAATGACGGGGTTGGCAGTTAAAACGGTATTGGATGGTATGACGGGTGCCGTGACTGTCTGTTTTACCGGTACAGCTTTCTTCGTTGTGGTAATAACTTTCTGTTCGGTTGATGACTTCAGCGAGCCGGTTTGTTGCGCCAGTTGCCGCAATCGCTGTACCGAGTCCATCACGTCCTGCGGCTGCGCCAGAAAAGCATCGCCCAGGTTTTGCACCCATTGCGGGTTTTCGCCCATCAATGCCATCAATTGTGGAAAGGCCACCAGTGATTTAACGCTGGCGTCCCACGGCTGGTCAGATACCGCCTGAATAGCAGCATCGCCTTGTTTAAGTGGATTATCGTGCGACCATTGCACTGCTTGAGCAACGTTTGTCGGATAGGTTGATGCCATCAGCACCTGCGAAAGTAGGGCGTCGGGATACAGCGCGACGGGTGCGACCCATTGATCTATTTGTGCAGTGCTGAATGCGGATTTGACGACTGCGGGTATTACGGGAGGTGCGGAAACCGTTGCAGGAAGCGTAACAGCGGCAGCGTCAGACACAGCCAGTTGTGTCGATTGCGGTTCTACAGGCGCTTCCACTGTGCGGCTTTTTATATATAGCCCGGCAGAGGCAGCACAAAGCCCGGCACTGCAAATTAGCGCCAGCACATGGGGTTTAAACGGCAAAGTCATTTTCATAATTCGGATCTCAAGGAAATCGCAATGGTCGGCGAACTGCCACCCGCAGGTGCTGTGAATCCGAGTATAAAGAGGCGGTAGTTTAAATTTTGACTAATCTTGGGATTCGTTGAGAAAGGTGATTATCACCATGCGAATTAACGAAGTTTTTACGGAGGGAAACAATCTCTAGACCATCCTTAACGATTCAGCCACTTTTTTATGTTGCTTTTTTGTAAACAGATTAACACGTCGTCAAAATCCTGCTATTCTGCCCGTTGCGGTACTGGGCATTTACCCTACAAACTGCTGTCTCACAGGAGCGTGAAGAGAATCGCCTGCCGCACTATGACAATGAGAGCGAGGAGAACCGTCGTGCTAGAAGAATACCGTAAGCACGTAGCTGAGCGTGCCGCTGAGGGGATTGCGCCCAAACCCCTGGATGCAAACCAAATGGCCGCGCTTGTAGAGCTGCTGAAAAACCCGCCCGCGGGCGAAGAAGAATTCCTGTTAGATCTGTTAACCAACCGTGTTCCCCCAGGCGTCGATGAAGCCGCCTATGTAAAAGCAGGCTTCCTGGCTGCTATCGCTAAAGGCGAAGCTAAATCCCCTCTGCTGACTCCGGAAAAAGCTATCGAACTGCTGGGCACCATGCAGGGTGGTTACAACATTCATCCGCTGATCGACGCGCTGGATGATGCCAAACTGGCACCTATTGCTGCCAAAGCACTTTCTCACACGCTGCTGATGTTCGATAACTTCTATGACGTAGAAGAGAAAGCGAAAGCAGGCAACGAATATGCGAAGCAGGTAATGCAGTCCTGGGCGGATGCCGAATGGTTCCTGAATCGCCCGGCGCTGGCTGAAAAACTGACCGTTACCGTCTTTAAAGTCACTGGCGAAACCAACACCGATGACCTTTCTCCGGCACCGGATGCGTGGTCACGCCCGGATATCCCACTGCACGCGCTGGCGATGCTGAAAAACGCCCGTGAAGGTATTGAGCCAGACCAGCCAGGTGTTGTTGGCCCGATCAAACAGATTGAAGCTCTGCAACAGAAAGGTTTCCCGCTGGCGTACGTCGGTGACGTTGTGGGTACGGGTTCATCGCGTAAATCCGCCACGAACTCCGTTCTGTGGTTTATGGGCGATGATATTCCACATGTGCCGAACAAACGCGGCGGTGGTTTGTGCCTCGGCGGTAAAATTGCACCCATCTTCTTTAACACGATGGAAGACGCGGGTGCACTGCCAATCGAAGTCAACGTCTCTAACCTGAACATGGGCGACGTGATTGACGTTTACCCGTACAAAGGTGAAGTGCGTAACCACGAAACAGGCGAACTGCTGGCGACCTTCGAACTGAAAACCGACGTGCTGATTGATGAAGTGCGTGCTGGCGGCCGTATTCCGCTGATTATCGGGCGTGGCCTGACCACCAAAGCGCGTGAAGCACTTGGTCTGCCGCACAGTGATGTGTTCCGTCAGGCGAAAGATGTCGCTGAGAGCGATCGCGGCTTCTCGCTGGCGCAGAAAATGGTAGGCCGTGCCTGTGGCGTGAAAGGCATTCGTCCGGGCGCGTACTGCGAACCGAAAATGACTTCTGTAGGCTCTCAGGACACCACCGGCCCGATGACCCGTGATGAACTGAAAGACCTGGCGTGCCTGGGCTTCTCGGCTGACCTGGTGATGCAGTCTTTCTGCCACACCGCGGCGTATCCGAAGCCAGTTGACGTGAACACGCACCACACGCTGCCGGACTTCATTATGAACCGTGGCGGTGTGTCGCTGCGTCCGGGTGACGGCGTCATTCACTCCTGGCTGAACCGTATGCTGCTGCCGGATACCGTCGGTACCGGTGGTGACTCCCATACCCGTTTCCCGATCGGTATCTCTTTCCCGGCGGGTTCTGGTCTGGTGGCGTTTGCTGCCGCAACTGGCGTAATGCCGCTGGATATGCCGGAATCCGTTCTGGTGCGCTTCAAAGGCAAAATGCAGCCGGGCATCACCCTGCGCGATCTGGTACACGCCATTCCGCTGTATGCGATCAAACAAGGTCTGCTGACCGTTGAGAAGAAAGGCAAGAAAAACATCTTCTCTGGTCGCATTCTGGAAATTGAAGGTCTGCCGGATCTGAAAGTTGAGCAGGCCTTTGAGCTAACCGATGCGTCCGCCGAGCGTTCTGCCGCTGGTTGTACTATCAAGCTGAACAAAGAACCGATCATCGAATACCTGAGCTCCAACATCGTCCTGCTGAAGTGGATGATCGCGGAAGGTTACGGCGATCGTCGTACCCTGGAACGCCGTATTCAGGGCATGGAAAAATGGCTGGCGAATCCTGAGCTGCTGGAAGCCGATGCAGATGCGGAATACGCGGCAGTGATCGACATCGATCTGGCGGAGATTAAAGAGCCAATCCTGTGTGCTCCGAACGATCCGGATGACGCACGTCCGCTGTCTGCGGTACAGGGCGAGAAGATCGACGAAGTATTTATCGGTTCTTGCATGACTAACATCGGTCACTTCCGTGCCGCTGGTAAACTGCTGGATGCGCACAAAGGTCAGTTGCCGACCCGCCTGTGGGTGGCACCGCCAACCCGTATGGACGCCGCGCAACTGACGGAAGAAGGCTACTACAGCGTCTTCGGTAAGAGCGGGGCTCGTATCGAGATCCCGGGCTGTTCCCTGTGTATGGGTAACCAGGCGCGTGTAGCAGACGGTGCGACGGTGGTTTCCACCTCTACCCGTAACTTCCCGAACCGTTTGGGTACTGGCGCGAATGTCTTCCTGGCTTCTGCAGAACTGGCGGCTGTTGCGGCGCTGATTGGCAAACTGCCGACGCCGGAAGAGTACCAGACCTACGTTGCGCAAGTAGATAAAACTGCCGTTGATACTTATCGTTATCTGAACTTCAACCAGCTTTCTCAGTACACCGAAAAAGCCGATGGGGTGATTTTCCAGACTGCGGTGTAATAAGTAAGCGCACGCGCTGCGCATAAACGACACAATGCCCGGTGAATGAGATTCCCGGGCATTTTTTATTTCTAAACTATCGCCGTTCCGCTGTTTTTCTCCGGTAAGGCTGCGATAATTACATCAATGGCGCGATGCGATTTCGGCGCATTGCCGGGAGCAGAGGAACACACTATGGATTACGAATTTCTGCGCGATATTACCGGAGTGGTAAAGGTGCGTATGTCCATGGGGCATGAAGTGGTCGGGCACTGGTTTAATGAAGAGGTGAAAGAAAACCTGGCCTTGCTTGATGAAGTGGAACAAGCAGCGCACGCACTGAAAGGTAGCGAACGGTCCTGGCAACGGGCAGGGCATGAATACACCCTGTGGATGGACGCTGAAGAGGTGATGGTTCGCGCCAATCAACTGGAATTCGCTGGCGATGAAATGGAAGAGGGGATGAACTACTACGACGAAGAAAGCCTGTCGCTATGCGGCGTTGAGGATTTTCTGCAGGTCGTGGCGGCTTACCGCAATTTCGTGCAGCAGAAGTAAATAAATCTGGCGGAGCCTGGGAGCTCCGCCAGAGCCGTTAAACAGCTGGCATATTGCGCCCGTAATAAATCTCGCGCATTTCTTTCCACAGCGCAGCGGTAATTTCCTGGCGCTCGCTGTCGGTTAAATCTTCCGGTTTGGTGTGGAACATGTAGTGCTTAAGGTCGAACTCTTTAAGCAACATCTTGGTATGGAAGATATTTTCCTGATAGACGTTTACATCCACCATGTCATACAGCGCCTTCATATCGTCAGACATAAAGTTCTGAATCGAATTAATCTCATGGTCGATAAAGTGCTTCATACCGTTAATGTCGCGAGTAAAACCGCGCACGCGATAATCAATGGTTACGATATCGGACTCAAGCTGGTGGATCAGGTAATTCAGCGCCTTCAGCGGAGAAATCACGCCGCAGGTAGAGACTTCAATATCGGCGCGGAAGGTACATAAACCGCCTTCAGGATGACTTTCCGGGTAGGTATGTACGCAAATATGACTTTTATCGAGATGAGCAACCACCGTTTCTGGCAGTGGGCCGGGGTGTTCTGTTTTGTCGATGAGTTTCGGGTCAACCGGTTCTTCACTCACCAGAATAGTGACGCTGGCACCCTGTGGTTCGTAATCCTGGCGGGCGATGTTAAGAATATTGGCCCCGATAATGGAACAGGTTTCTGACAGGATTTCGGTCAGACGGTTGGCATTATAGAGTTCATCGATATAAGCAATATAACCGTCGCGCTCTTCGGCAGTTTTGGCGTAGCAGATATCGTAAATACAAAAACTCAGACTTTTGGTCAGATTATTAAAGCCATGCAGTTTCAGTTTTTTCAATTTCTTATCTTCTCCTTAGGACGGCTGTGAAGCCAGTGCGTCTTGCAGATACTGAGGTAAGGCAAAAGCTGCCGTATGGATTGCCGGATTGTAATAACGGCATTTCAGGCCAGAAGCGAGAAAACGCGCCTGAATAATTTCGGTTGAGAGATGGCGTAAGGCGTCGTTATCTGTCGCCCATGCAAAAGTCATGATACCGCCGTAATAGGTCGGGATCGCCGCCTGATAAAAGCCAACGTCGCTGAAGTAATGGCTGAGTTTGCGATGGCTGTCGATGGCTTCTTCCTGCTGTAAAAAGCAGACGCCGTTTTGTGCGACGAAGATACCGCCAGGATTCAGGCAACGTTTGCAGCCTTCATAAAATGCTGAGGTGAACAGGCTTTCGCCGGGACCGATAGGATCGGTGCAGTCGGAGATAATGACATCAAAGGTCTGGCTGGTTTGATTAACGAAATTGACGCCATCGTCGATCACTAGTTGAAAGCGCGGATCGTCGTAGCTACCGGCGTTATGGTTGGGCAGATACTGACGGCAGAACGACACGACACCCGCATCGATTTCCACCATCGTGATTGACTCAACGTTTTTATGTCGGGTTACTTCACGCAGCATGGCACCGTCGCCGCCGCCGATAATCAGCACATGTTTCGCGTGACCGTGGGCCAGTAGCGGAACATGGGTCATCATCTCATGATAGATAAACTCGTCGCGCTCGGTGGTTTGTACTACGCCATCCAGCGCCATTACGCGACCAAATGCAGCGTTCTCAAAAATGATCAGATCCTGGTGATCGGTCTTTTCATGATACAGAACGTTATCTACCGCAAAGTACTGCCCAAACTGGTCGTGTAGCGTTTCATGCCACTGTTTTTTTTCGGCCATGGGTTGATACCTCCTTTGTTAACACCCGTAAAAAAAGGGCGCAACATAATAGCTAACATTGACCGCGGATGCACGGTCAATATTTCTACAAAAAGGTATCAGGGATTATTTGACGTAGGCAAGCAGGCTTAAGGAATCGCGGGCCAGGGCTTTGCATTTTTTAGCGACGGGAATGCCAATGCCGCTGAGATCGCGGTAGCTGTCTTCACCGAGAGCTTTCATGTCGAAGGTGTCGTAATTACTGAGATCCCACTGGTTTTGCTGGGCGAAAAAGACCAGTGCGCGACGAATTTGCCCGTTAGATAAGTTCTGGTAACCACAATCGTTCTTCAGAAAGACAAAAACTGCCGTTAAATCGGCCATATCTTCGGCTTCAGACTCGCTGAGCGCGTAACTGTTTGCGCAAACGGCGATCAGGCTGCCGAATAACACTGTTCTGAAAAACGTCTTCATTGCTTCTACCAGGGGCTTAAAGAAGATAAACGTTAGCACACTGCGAGCGAGGCGACGACCATTATTGTCGATTAAATTGTGTCTGCGGCTTGACCTTCCCGTAAGGGGAAGGACTATGCTCAACGTTTGATTTTGTTTCGCCTGCTTAAGAATAAGGAAATAACTATGCAACGTCGTGATTTCTTGAAATATTCCGTCGCACTGGGTGTGGCTTCAGCCTTGCCACTGTGGAGCCGTGCAGTCTTTGCGGCGGAACGCCCAACGTTACCGATCCCTGATTTGCTCACGACCGATGCCCGTAATCGCATTCAGTTAACTATTGGCGCAGGTCAGTCCACCTTTGGCGAGAAAACTGCAACTACCTGGGGCTATAACGGCAATCTGCTGGGGCCGGCGGTGAAATTACAGCGCGGCAAAGCGGTAACGGTTGATATCTACAACCAACTGGCGGAAGAGACGACGTTGCACTGGCACGGGCTGGAAGTACCGGGTGACGTCGACGGCGGCCCACAGGGAATTATTCCGCCAGGTGGCAAGCGCTCGGTGACGTTGAACGTTGATCAACCTGCCGCTACCTGCTGGTTCCATCCACATCAACATGGCAAGACCGGGCGACAGGTGGCGATGGGGCTGGCTGGTCTGGTGGTGATTGAAGATGACGAGATCCTGAAATTAATGCTGCCAAAACAGTGGGGTATCGATGATGTTCCGGTGATCGTTCAGGATAAGAAATTTAGCGCCGACGGGCAGATTGATTATCAACTGGATGTGATGACCGCCGCCGTGGGCTGGTTTGGCGATACGCTGCTGACCAACGGTGCAATCTACCCACAACACGCTGCCCCGCGTGGTTGGCTGCGCCTGCGTTTGCTCAATGGCTGTAATGCCCGCTCGCTCAATTTCGCCACCAGCGACAATCGCCCGCTGTATGTGATTGCCAGCGACGGTGGTCTGCTACCTGAACCGGTGAAGGTGAGCGAGCTGCCGGTGCTGATGGGCGAGCGTTTTGAAGTGCTGGTGGAGGTTAACGACAACAAACCCTTTGACCTGGTGACGCTGCCGGTCAGCCAGATGGGGATGGCGATTGCACCGTTTGACAAGCCGCATCCGGTAATGCGGATTCAGCCGATTGCTATTAGTGCCTCCGGTGCTTTGCCTGACACATTAAGTAGCCTGCCTGCGTTACCTTCGCTGGAAGGGCTGACGGTACGCAAGCTGCAACTTTCTATGGACCCGATGCTCGATATGATGGGGATGCAGATGCTAATGGAGAAATATGGCGATCAGGCGATGGCCGGAATGGATCACAGCCAGATGATGGGCCATATGGGGCACGGCAATATGAATCATATGAACCACGGCGGGAAGTTCGATTTCCACCATGCCAATAAAATCAACGGTCAGGCGTTTGATATGAATAAGCCGATGTTTGCGGCGGCGAAAGGGCAGTACGAACGTTGGGTTATCTCTGGCGTGGGCGACATGATGCTGCATCCGTTCCATATTCACGGCACGCAGTTCCGTATCTTGTCAGAAAATGGCAAACCGCCAGCGGCTCATCGCGCGGGCTGGAAAGATACCGTTAAGGTAGAAGGCAATGTCAGTGAAGTGCTGGTGAAGTTTAATCACAACGCACCGAAAGAACATGCTTATATGGCGCACTGCCATCTGCTGGAGCATGAAGATACGGGGATGATGTTAGGGTTTACGGTATAAAAAGACCGTATTCGGAAATATGCCCGGATCTCTCCGGGCATTATGGTTATTTCACATCATCCGGCAGGGCATAAGCCACAATATAGTCGCCCATCTTCGTACCAAATGAACCGTGACCGCCTGCGGAGATCACCACGTACTGCTTGCCATTCACTTCATAGGTCATCGGTGTTGCCTGACCACCCGCCGGTAAACGACCCTGCCACAGTTTTTCACCGTTGCTCATGTTGTAAGCGCGCAGGTAGTTATCTGCCGTAGCGGCGATAAACAGCACGTTACCCGCCGTGGAGATTGGCCCGCCCAGCATCGGCATACCCATATTGAACGGCACCGGAACCGGCATCGGGAACGGCATACTGTCCTGCGGCGTACCAATACGTTTCTTCCACACCACTTCATTAGTTTTCAGATCCAGCGCCGAGATATAACCCCATGCTGGCTGTTTACATGGCAGACCAAATGGTGAGAGGAACGGGTTGAGCGTGACACCATACGGTACACCGTACTGTGGCTGAATGCCGGATTCCGTACCCGTGCCTTTGGCATCTTTCGGCTGCTCCATCGGGTTGCCAGGACCACGCGGGAGCAGTTTCGAAACAAACGGCAGTGCCATTGGGTTGGCAATTGCCACTTCACGATTTGGATCAACGGAAATCCCGCCCCATTCGAACATCCCCAGGTTACCCGGGAAGACCAGCGTACCCTGTTCAGATGGCGGCGTGAAAATGCCTTCATAGCGCATCTGGTGGAACATCACGCGGCACACCAGTTGGTCAAACATGGTGGCTCCCCACATATC
The DNA here is from genome assembly GCF_040495915.1 of Shigella sp. FJ200513. Classification (NCBI taxonomy): domain Bacteria; kingdom Pseudomonadati; phylum Pseudomonadota; class Gammaproteobacteria; order Enterobacterales; family Enterobacteriaceae; genus Shigella; species Shigella sp. FJ200513. Next base: position 50,050 of record NZ_JBDYCV010000011.1, read on the forward strand.
CGCACCGCTCAAATCTTTCGTCGGACGGAAGCTCAGTTCCGAGAATGGTTGAGTAGGGGTAACGTAATCGCCTTTGGCAGCACCTTGGGGAACCGGTTTTTCCGGGGCCGGAACCACCAGTTCGCCATTACGACGATCGAGCACAAAAATGTTACCGGTTTTCGCCGGAGCGTAAATAATCGGCACTTTCTGACCATTAACGGTGATGTCCGCCAGCGTCGGCTGTGCCGGAAGATCCATGTCCCACAGGTCGTGGTGAACGGTCTGGTAGCTCCACGCCAGTTTCCCGGTAGTGGCATTCAGCGCCAGAATCGAGCTGGCATAACGTTCCTGTTCCGGTGTGCGGTTACCGCCCCAGATATCCGGCGTGGTCACGCCCATCGGCAGATAGACCAGATCCAGCTTCGCGTCATAGGCCGCTGGTGCCCACGAGTTTGGTGAGTTAAAGGTAAAGGTGTGTTCGTCTGACGGGATTGCGTTCGGATCTTTCGCGCCCGGATCAAAAGCCCACAGCAGCTCCCCGGTGTTGACATCAAAACCACGGATCACGCCAGACGTTTCGCGGGTTGAGAAGTTATCGGTGACTGAACCGGCCATCACGATGGTTTTATCGGTGATAATTGGCGGAGAAGTCGGCTCATACAGACCCGGTTTGGTGTCTGGCATATTGCTTTGCAGATTGAGCACGCCTTTATTGGCGAAGGTTTCGCACAGTTTGCCGTTTTCAGCGTTAATCGCAATCAGGCGACCATCATTCACTGGAAGAATGATACGACGCGGGCAATCCGCCATCACTTCCGGCGAAGCCGTTTCTGCTTTGGCTTCATGATAAGAGACGCCACGGCAGGTTACGTGCTGGAAAGACTCGTTGGTTTTCAGCTCAGGATCGTAATGCCATTTCTCTTTGCCGCTGGCGGCATCAAGCGCAAACAGGCGCTGGTGAGCGGTACACAGGTAAAGGGTATCGCCCACTTTAATCGGCGTCACTTCATTGGTGATTTCACCCGGATCGTTCGGCTGCTTCACATCGCCAGTACGGAACACCCAGGCTTCTTTCAGCTTGTGGACGTTATCGGCGTGAATTTGCTTCAGTGGTGAAAAGCGTTGACCTTCCTGATTGCGGCCATACGCAGGCCAGTCCTGATCGGCAACGGGGGAGATAGCTTCGGCAGGTGTGGCATCGGCGCTTAAGGTGCCGTTGATCTCCTGCGGATCGTTAAATCCGGCCCAGGTCAGGATACCACCGCTAATCAGCAGTGCGACCACCAGTGCGGCAACTGCGCCGCTGGCAGGAATGACCAGGCGACGCCAGACAAACGGCAGGATCAGCCAGATGCCGAAGAAGACCAGAATATCGCTGCGCGGAGTCAGCGCCCAGAAGTCGAAACCAACTTCCCAGACGCCCCAAATCATGGTGCCGAGCAGCAGGGCTGCGTATAGCCAAAGCGCGGCGCGTTTACTGCGCCACAGCATCCAGGCGACGCCGAGCATCACAAGGCCAGCGATAGGGTAGTACCAGGAGCCGCCAATCGCGACCAGCCAGCCTCCGCCAATGAGTAGATACAGCCCGCAAAGCGCTGCAAAAAGGGCTGTTAGCGTGACGAGTAATCGTCGCGAGGCTGTATTGTTAATTGCCATAAAGAGACACCATTTCAATTCATTAATATTTTAGTAGCAATTAATTATAGGTTTTAACATGTGTGACCGTCATCACAATTCGAGCTTTATTAACAGATTCCGCGAATGAATAGTTTTACTGGTATACTGCGCGTCTTGCGCTTTGTTGCGGTGCCAAAACCTGCCCGTGCGAAGTGATTTGTTTTTAAATCATATGGTTAGAGATATGAAACATACTGTAGAAGTAATGATCCCCGAAGCGGAGATTAAAGCGCGTATCGCCGAACTGGGTCGTCAGATTACTGAGCGTTACAAAGACAGCGGCAGCGATATGGTGCTGGTGGGTCTGCTGCGTGGCTCATTTATGTTTATGGCGGACCTGTGCCGTGAAGTTCAGGTATCTCATGAAGTCGACTTTATGACCGCCTCCAGCTACGGTAGCGGCATGTCCACCACCCGTGATGTGAAAATCCTCAAAGATCTGGATGAAGATATCCGTGGCAAGGACGTGCTGATTGTTGAAGATATCATCGACTCGGGGAATACACTGTCGAAAGTGCGTGAGATCTTAAGCCTGCGCGAACCGAAGTCGTTGGCGATTTGTACGCTGCTGGATAAACCGTCCCGTCGTGAAGTGAACGTCCCGGTTGAATTTATCGGTTTCTCGATCCCGGATGAGTTTGTGGTGGGTTACGGCATTGATTACGCACAGCGTTACCGTCATCTGCCGTATATTGGCAAAGTGATTCTGCTGGACGAGTAAGTGTGAAGTTGCCGGATGTGTTGCATCCGGCATGGCATTTTTATTTGTGGTTGGCGTGTTTCAGCTTGAGGTTGGAAATCCCGTGACGGTAACGTTGCTCAAGGGTTTCGCGGTTGGTGGCGGTAACATCCAGATCACGCAGCAAGCCGTCGTGAATGCCGTAGGCCCAGCCGTGAATGGTAACTTTCTGCCCGCGTTTCCACGCTGATTGCATAATGGTGGAGTGGCCCAGGTTATACACCTGTTCCATGACGTTCAGTTCACACAAGGTATCCAGACGGCGCTCTTGCGGCATTTCGCCGAGCAATGAGCTATGTTTGAACCAGATATCGCGGATATGCAGCAGCCAGTTGTTGATAAGCCCCAGTTCCGGGTTTTCAACGGCGGCTTGTACGCCGCCGCAACCGTAGTGGCCACAGATAATAATGTGTTCAACTTCGAGTACATCCACTGCATACTGAACCACGGAAAGGCAGTTCAGGTCGGTGTGAATGACTAGGTTAGCAACATTACGGTGAACAAAGAGTTCGCCCGGCTCAAGACCGGTTAAACGTTCTGCAGGAACGCGACTGTCGGAACATCCAATCCATAGAAAGCGCGGTTTTTGCGCTTGTGCCAGTTTCTCAAAAAACCCGGGATCCTCTTCCACCAGCATTTTTGACCATAGTGCATTGTTGCTGATGAGTGTATCTATGTCTTTCATGGAGGTTAACGACCTGTAACCAAATAATTACGTTTGGCTAATATAGGGCAACTCCGGGACGATTTAAACCACAGATAAAGTGTAAGAACGTAAGGTAAGTAAAAATTTATGACCATTGCACTGGAACTTCAACAGCTTAAAAAAAACTATCCAGGCGGCGTTCAGGCGCTTCGTGGAATAGATTTGCAGGTCGAAGCGGGTGATTTTTATGCGCTTCTCGGGCCGAACGGGGCCGGGAAATCGACCACTATCGGTATTATCAGCTCTCTGGTAAATAAAACCTCCGGGCGGGTCAGCGTATTTGGTTACGATCTCGAGAAAGATGTCGTGAACGCTAAACGTCAGTTGGGACTGGTGCCGCAGGAATTTAACTTCAACCCGTTTGAAACCGTGCAGCAAATTGTGGTGAATCAGGCAGGGTACTACGGTGTGGAGCGCAAAGAGGCGTACATCCGCAGCGAAAAATATCTTAAGCAGCTCGATTTATGGGGAAAACGCAACGAACGTGCGCGTATGTTATCTGGCGGGATGAAGCGCCGTTTAATGATTGCCCGTGCGTTAATGCATGAACCTAAACTACTGATTCTCGACGAACCGACCGCAGGCGTGGATATTGAACTTCGCCGCTCAATGTGGGGCTTTTTGAAGGATTTAAACGACAAAGGCACCACCATCATTCTTACCACACACTACCTGGAAGAAGCAGAAATGCTGTGCCGCAATATCGGCATTATTCAACATGGTGAGCTGGTGGAAAATACCTCGATGAAGGCGCTGCTGGCGAAGCTGAAATCGGAAACCTTTATTCTCGATCTCGCACCGAAAAGTCCGTTACCGAAGCTCGATGGCTATCAGTATCGACTGGTCGATACCGCGACGCTGGAAGTTGAAGTGCTACGTGAGCAGGGGATCAACAGCGTATTTACGCAGTTAAGTGAGCAGGGCATTCAGGTATTAAGTATGCGTAACAAAGCTAACCGTCTGGAAGAGCTGTTTGTTTCACTGGTTAATGAAAAACAAGGAGATCGCGCATGATGCATCTTTACTGGGTGGCGCTAAAAAGCATCTGGGCGAAAGAGATCCATCGCTTTATGCGTATCTGGGTGCAGACGCTGGTGCCGCCAGTCATCACCATGACCCTTTACTTTATTATCTTCGGTAACCTGATAGGTTCGCGTATTGGCGATATGCATGGCTTCAGCTATATGCAGTTCATCGTACCGGGGCTGATCATGATGTCGGTGATCACCAACGCCTACGCTAACGTCGCGTCATCATTTTTTGGTGCCAAGTTCCAGCGTAATATTGAAGAGCTGCTGGTAGCGCCGGTTCCGACTCACGTCATTATTGCCGGATATGTCGGCGGTGGCGTGGCGCGTGGTCTGTTTGTTGGCATTCTTGTGACGGCAATTTCACTGTTTTTTGTGCCGTTTCAGGTGCATTCGTGGGTATTCGTTGCCTTAACCCTGGTGCTCACGGCGGTGCTATTCTCCCTTGCGGGTTTGCTGAACGGCGTGTTTGCCAAAACGTTCGATGACATCAGCCTGGTGCCAACCTTTGTGTTAACGCCACTCACGTATTTGGGCGGGGTCTTTTACTCACTGACTTTGTTGCCGCCGTTCTGGCAAGGGCTGTCGCACCTGAACCCAATCGTTTATATGATCAGTGGTTTCCGCTACGGCTTCCTCGGTATAAATGATGTGCCGCTGGTCACTACCTTTGGCGTACTGGTGGTCTTTATTGTGGCGTTTTATTTGATCTGTTGGTCGCTGATCCAACGTGGACGTGGTTTGCGTAGCTAAGGCTATTTCCTCTCCTCTGGATTCGGGGGAGAGGAGTTTTGACGGCTATCACCCTTTATCAACAATGGTCAGGGTAGGCTGATTTTCGGCTAAGGAGGAAGGCGATGTTAGGTTGGGTAATTACCTGTCACGATGACCGGGCGCAAGAGATACTGGATGCGCTGGAGAAAAAACATGGGGCACTTCTTCAGTGCCGGGCCGTGAATTTCTGGCGCGGATTAAGCTCTAATATGCTCAGCCGCATGATGTGCGATGCTCTGCATGAAGCGGACTCTGGTGAGGGTGTCATCTTCTTAACCGATATAGCCGGAGCGCCACCGTATCGCGTGGCTTCATTATTAAGCCACAAACACTCCCGTTGCGAAGTGATTTCTGGTGTCACGTTACCGTTAATTGAACAGATGATGGCTTGCCGTGAAACCATGACCAGTTCAGAGTTTCGTGAGTGTATTGTCGAACTGGGTGGGCCGGAGGTGAGTAGTCTTTGGCACCAACAACAAAAAAATCCGCCTTTCGTCCTCAAACATAATTTGTATGAGTATTAACCCGCGATTCTGATGGCGCTTTTGCTACAATAAAAGCGTTGTTTCACCCTCGGTTATTTTTTCATGTATAAACAAGCTGTTATTCTCCTGCTGATGCTGTTTACCGCAAGTGTCAGTGCCGCGTTACCTGCCCGTTATATGCAAACCATCGAAAATGCTGCGGTCTGGGCGCAAATTAGTGACAAGATGGTGACCGTGGGGAATATTCGGGCCGGACAAATCATTGCCGTGGAGCCCACTGCCGCAAGTTATTACGCATTTAATTTTGGCTTTGGTAAAGGGTTTATCGATAAAGGGCATCTCGAGCCAGTTCAGGGACGACAAAAAGTTGAAGACGGTTTGGGTGACCTCAACAAGCCGCTGAGTAATCAGAACTTAATTACCTGGAAAGATACGCCGGTCTACAACGCGCCGAGTGTGGGCAGTGCGCCATTTGGGGTACTGGCGGACAATTTGCGCTACCCGATTTTGCATAAACTGAAAGACAGGTTAAATCAAACCTGGTATCAGATCCGTATTGGCGATCGACTGGCCTATATCAGCGCGCTGGATGCCCAACCCGATAATGGCCTGCCGGTGCTAACTTATCACCATATTCTGCGCGACGAAGAAAACACCCGTTTTCGCCATACTTCGACGACCACCTCGGTACGCGCTTTCAATAACCAAATGGCCTGGCTGCGCGACAGGGGATACGCGACACTGAGCATGGCTCAGCTGGAAGGTTACGTGAAGAATACGATCAATCTCCCTGCGCGAGCGGTGGTGATTACCTTTGATGATGGCCTCAAGTCGGTGAGCCGCTATGCGTATCCTGTGTTGAAACAATATGGCATGAAGGCGACGGTGTTTATTGTTACCTCACGCATCAAACGTCACCCGCAGAAGTGGAACCCAAAATCGCTGCAATTTATGAGCGTTTCTGAGCTTAACGAAATTCGCGATGTTTTTGATTTCCAGTCACATACCCATTTTTTGCATCGGGTAGATGGTTATCGCCGACCCATATTACTGAGCCGTAGTGAGCACAATATTCTGTTTGATTTTGCACGTTCACGCCGCGCTCTGGCGCAATTTAATCCACATGTCTGGTATCTTTCGTATCCGTTTGGCGGCTTTAATGACAAAGCCGTGAAGGCAGCAAACGATGCCGGATTTCACCTGGCGGTGACAACCATGAAAGGCAAAGTAAAACCGGGGGATAATCCGTTGTTACTAAAACGACTTTATATCTTAAGAACGGATTCGCTGGAGAAGATGTCGCGGCTGGTGAGTAACCAGCCGCAGGGATAACAATCAAGCAACCTGTACCGGAATCGCTTTCGCGGTACGTTTCATTTCATTGTCGCCTTCAAAATAGGCGACATTGGGTCGCCAGGTGCGAGCTTCTTCATCTGGCATGGTAACGAAGCTGGCGATGATGACAATATCGCCGACGCTGGCGCAGTGGGCCGCCGCACCGTTAACAGAAATAATTCTCGAACCGCGTTCTGCCGCGATGGCATAAGTGGAGAAACGCTTGCCGTTGGTGACATTCCAGATATCGATGGCTTCGTTTTCGAGAATACCGGCTGCGTCAAGAAAATCCTGGTCAATGGCGCAAGAACCTTCATAGTGCAGGTCCGCATGAGTCACTTTCACGCGGTGGAGTTTGCCCTGCAGCATCGTGCGAATCATAACTTCTACCTTTCTACCCTGTCGTTAACGAAGCAGGCGGTGCCTGCTTTGAGGAAATTCTCACGCAGTATTGCCCGATTTTTGATGAGTGTCTACTCATCTGATGGCATTTGCGTCAGCAGTTTGCGTACCGCGCCGAAGCGTGCCATGTAACGCCTGTAACGAATTGATATTTTTATGAACGCTGCTCGGTAAACAATAAAGAGGTGGCTGACGATAGCACGCCTTGACTGGATACTGCCTTCACGCAAGGCCACACGGAAGACAGGGAAGATGGATGCACCGAGTACCACACCGCATGACGCGGTATTTAAACAATTTTTAATGCATGCGGAGACGGCTCGCGACTTTCTGGAGATACATTTGCCAGTGGAATTACGCGAACTTTGTGATCTCAACACGCTTCATTTAGAGTCGGGGAGTTTCATTGAAGAGTGCCTGAAAGGTCACAGCACGGACGTGCTCTATTCCATGCAAATGCAGGGCAATCCCGGTTATCTGCATGTTGTGATTGAACACCAAAGCAAGCCGGATAAGAAAATGGCCTTTCGCATGATGCGTTATTCTATTGCTGCCATGCACCGGCATCTGGAGGCTGGCCACGATAAGCTGCCGCTGGTGGTGCCGATACTGTTTTATCAGGGCGAGGCCACACCTTATCCGCTCTCAATGTGCTGGTTTGATATGTTTTACTCGCCGGAGCTGGCGCGACGCGTCTATAACAGTCCTTTCCCGCTGGTGGATATCACCATCACACCGGATGACGAAATCATGCAACATCGGCGGATTGCGATTCTCGAACTACTGCAAAAACATATTCGCCAGCGCGACTTAATGTTATTGCTGGAGCAACTGGTCACGCTGATTGACGAAGGGTACACTAGCGGAAGTCAGTTAGTTGCCATGCAAAACTATATGCTGCAACGCGGTCATACTGAACAAGCGGATTTGTTTTATGGTGTGCTGAGAGACAGGGAAACGGGAGGGAAGTCTATGATGACGCTGGCGCAGTGGTTTGAAGAGAAAGGGATTGAGAAGGGGATTCAGCAGGGAAGACAGGAGGAAAGGCAAGAATTCGCCCTGCGTCTTCTAAGTAAAGGAATGTCTCGGGAAGACGTTGCAGAGATGGCAAATTTACCTCTTGCTGAGATTGATAAGGTAATTAACCTTATTTAAGTTACCTGTGTTATGACAGATGACGTGGGGTAAATTAATAACTGGCGCCATCAGCCGTAGCGCCAGTTAAGTATTACGCCAGCTCGACCATTTTGTTGTCGATCAGGCGAGCATCGCCAAGCCAGGCGGCTACCAGAATTACTGCCCGTTTGCTGGTTTCAGAAACTTCCAGCAATGTGTCGGCATCGCGAATCTGAATATCATCGGCGCGGAAGCCTTTTTCATTCAGTTCTTGCCCCGCAATGGTAATAATTTCATCGAGATCCCGTTCCCCAGCCTGCAATTTGTCAGCAATCGAACTTAAAACTTTGTACAGACCAGGCGCAATTTTGCGTTGTTCCGCCGTCAGATAACCGTTACGGGAACTTAGCGCCAGACCGTCTTTGGCGCGCATAATTGGCACACCGACAATCTCAATATCGAAGCCCATATCGGCAACCATTTTGCGGATCAACGCCAGTTGCTGAAAATCTTTTTCACCGAAGCAGGCGATGTCCGGCTGGACCAGGTTGAACAGCTTGCTGACAATAGTCGAAACGCCGCGAAAATGTCCCGGACGGCTGGCACCTTCCAGCATGGTCGAAAGGCCAGGAACGTCAACGTAAGTGTGGGTTTCAGTACCGTTCGGGTAGATCTCTTTTACCGAAGGGGCGAAAACTAAATCCACTTTACGTTTGTTTAGCTTCTCGCAGTCCTCCTGCAAGGTCCGTGGATAACGTGCCAGATCTTCCGGGCGGTCGAACTGCATCGGGTTAACGAAAATACTGACGACGACCACATCGGCGCGGGCTTTGGCTTCGTCGACCAGCTTCATATGGCCATTGTGCAGATTACCCATAGTAGGCACCAGCGCCACGCGCTTGCCTTCCATACGCAGGCGGCGAATTTGCTGACGCAGCAGCGGCAGGGTTTCGATAATTAACACAACGTGACTCCTTAATGGAAACTGTGTTCTTCGCCCGGATAAACGCCGGACTCCACTTCAGCCATATACTGCCGCACAGCCGCGCGGATGTCGCCCGTTTCGGCGAGGAAATTTTTAGCGAATTTAGGAATGTGACCGCCGGTAATACCAAAGGCGTCGTGCATCACGAGGATTTGCCCGTCAGTGACGTTGCCTGCACCAATACCAATAACCGGGATCGCCAGTGCTTCGGTAATACGTTTTGCCAGCTCAACCGGCACGCATTCCAGCACCAGCAGCTGTGCCCCCGCGGCTTCTAAGGCTAATGCATCGCTGAGTAGTCGATCGCTCGCTTCATTGCCGCGCCCCTGTACTTTGTAGCCACCGAAAATATTCACTGACTGTGGGGTTAAACCTAAGTGACCACATACAGGAACGGCACGTTCGGTCAGCATTTTTACGGTTTCGACCAGCCACTCACCGCCCTCAATTTTGACCATATTGGCACCGGCACGCATAACCGTTGCGGCGTTTTCAAAGGCTTGTTCCGGCGTGGCATACGCCATAAACGGCAGGTCAGCCAATAGCAGGCAGTTTGGTGCGCCGCGACGTACGGCGGCAGTGTGGTAGGCGATATCAGCAACGGTTACTGGCAGAGTGGAATCGTGGCCCTGAACGGTCATGCCCAGCGAGTCGCCTACCAGCATGACGTTAAGCCCTTCATCAGCAAATAGTTTCGCGAAGCTGTAGTCGTAAGCGGTGATGGTCGCGAAACGCTTTTTATCCTGCTTATATTTCTGAAGTGAAGCAATGGTGGTCGGTTTCATAACGTATCCTGATAAATGATGTCGTGTTGCCTGGCATTTTATCAGTCACATTGGTGGGGGCAATGATTTATCAATTACCGCACCGCCAGATGATGGCGGTGCGGTGGACTTATTAAGGGTAGGTTACCTGGAAAGTACTGGTGGCTTTAAACTCACCAGCTTCTATTGGTATAGTTCCATCCTGTTGTAGCGTGGCCTGGAAATGGAGAGGGTATGTTATACCTGTATCTTGATCCGGGTAAACTCCTCCTGTTGTATCGTCTTTGCCTCTCGGGTCGTAATCTTTATAAACAGAATTTGAATCATTAGGTTTCAATGTCATTAGAGGATTTTTACTAGTTGCTAAACCTTCTATGAGTACACCGACTCCTTTTGCTGCATCATTACCTGTGAGAGTATTACCAAGGAGTTGCCCGTTTTCAGTACCAACCTTTGTTGGGTAATGCTGCCAACTTACTGATTTAGTGTATGATGGTGATTTTAAGGTGCTTGCGTGGCTTCCATTTCCATCA